>CALISP010000060.1 GCA_938041705.1 uncultured Cocleimonas sp.
ATCAATGCAGGAGCGATAGTACCTTTTACTAAAGTTACGCGAAATGCGCGTTCTCCGATGGGTGTATCCCAACCGTAAACCTTATCTGATTCTGATGATGTTGAAAGTTGCGCTAGTTCTTCTTTATCTAATGGAGACCAACCCAGTTCATTTGCCATTGTAACCACACCCTTGATTTCAGGCATTTGTCCGTAACATACTCGATTAAATACAAACACAGCATTAACGTCGTTTGCCTTTGTACTGTTTGGCACATTGGGTGGTAAAGGCTTGTCTTCTGTGGCTTGAGTAGCTGCGAATACAGATGAAGAGATGATTAATGTCGCTATTAATCCAATAGTTGTAATTACTTTTTTCATTAATATTCCTTTAAATTGATCTTTATTCGACCATGAAATTTTTCAAGAGTTCGATAGTATAGGCTTGTTTTGTATTAATGAATTAGTTTGTGGATAAACCAGCGTAAAATTTTATACCTGCGGTATGTCACGCCAATGGTTAATTAGCGGTTTTCTTCTAATTGAGATGCTTCCCACCCTATAATTGCAGATTTCCGAGTTTCTCCCCACATGTAACCACCGAGATTTCCGCTTTGTTGAATCACTCGATGACAAGGTATTAGGAATGCAATAGGGTTATTGCCAATCGCTGTTCCTACTGCTCTAGAAGCCTTGGGCCGATCAATTTTATTAGCGATTGCTCCATAACTCGTTAAACTACCCAATGGCAATGTGAGTAAGGTTTCCCATACTTTTAATTGAAACTCTGTGCCTTTTAAATGTAATTTAATCTGATTGGTCTTATTCCAATCGGTATTGAAAAAGTGAAGAGCATTTTTTTGAAAGTTATCTGTAGTCATTTTGTAAATAGCATTGGGAAAATGAGTTTTCAGATTGGTTAACGCTCGACTCTCGTTATCTTCAAAAGCGATATGGCAAACACCTAGTTTTGTTGAGGCAACAATAATTTTACCGAATGGACTATTCGCAAATGAATAATTTATTGAGAGAGTTTCGCCACCCTTTTTGTATTCTCCAGGTGTCATGGCTTCAATATTAATGAATAAATCGTGTAAACGACCTGTACCTGATAAACCCGTTTCATAAGCGATATCGAGTAAGGAAGCATTGTTGTTTTTTAATAAACTTTTAGCGTAATCAAGACTTAAATATTGAACAAATTTTTTCGGGCTAACGCCTGCCCAATCTGTGAACAAACGTTGGAAATGGGATGGGCTTAGGTTAACAAGGTTCGCTAACTCATCAAGAGAAGGTTGCTCTTTAAAATGAGTTTTGACGTATTCAATCGCAATCGTAATACGCTGATAGTTGGCTTGATCCCAATGTGTATTTGTATTTTCCATATCTATTTAATGTTCTATGTTAGAGCTTATAAAAAGCGTCGAATTAAATAGACTGTAATATTATTAACGTAATTACGCGACCCGAAACTTGCGATTCACTATTTTAGTTATCTTTAGTAATTGTAATCCTATATGTCGATGTTCTCTGTTTATATTTCATGTACAAAAAAGGCCGATAAAAATTATCGGCCTTTTTATTTACTTCTAAAAGCTAGATCAAACTAAGCAGCAGATAGTTTCACCGCACAGTATTTAACCTCAGCAATTTTTGCTGATGGATCAAGCGCTGCATTTGTTAGCTCATTGGCTGCCGCTTCGTAATAACAGAATGGCATAAACACAGTGCCAACAGGTGAATTATCCGTAATCTTTACATTGGCTTCAATTTCTCCACGGCGTGTCGTTAACCTCAACTTTCCGCCATCACCTAAACCAAATTTTAATGCATCACGCATGTTAATCGAGATCCATGGCTCTGGCTCTAGCGCATCCAATACGGTTGCTCGACGCGTCATACTACCTGTGTGCCAGTGTTCAAGTTGGCGACCTGTGATTAACACATATGGGTATTCTTCATCAGGCACTTCATCTGGCGGTACGATATCAGCAGGTACTAGAAGAGCACGACCAGAAGCATTTGGATAACCATTTTTGAAAATAACTGGCTCGCCTGGATCACCTTCGTTTTCACAAGGATAAGTAACACTTTCTTTTTCTAAGCGCTCCCATGTAATACCTGCAATCGAATCCATCGCTTGACGCATTTCATTGAAGATATCTTTTGGTCCTTCGTATTTCCAATCTAAACCTAGGCGCTTTGCTATTTCCTGAATGATCCACCAATCTTGCTTTGAATCACCTGGTGGTGTCACTGCTTGACGACCCATTTGTACAGTTCTGTCAGAGTTGATGAAAGTACCGGTTTTTTCAGGAACGGCAGCAGCAGGGAATACCACGTCAGCAAAGAATGCTGTTTCGGTTAAAAACAAATCTTGAACGATGAAGTGTTCTAACTTAGCCATTGCTGCACGTGCGTGCGATACATCAGGGTCTGACATTGCAGGGTTTTCACCTTCAACATACATACCTTTGATAACACCATCGTAAGCTTCGTTCATCATTTCTACAGTGGTTAAACCTGGCTTGTCATCTAACCAATCAACATTCCAAAGCTTTTTGAAACGCTCTTGGTTTGCTGGAATAGTTACTGGTTGATAATCTGGGAATACCATCGGTATCAAGCCAACATCTGATGAGCCTTGTACGTTATTCTGGCCACGTAACGGATGTAAACCAGTACCTAAACGACCAATTTGACC
>CALISP010000061.1 GCA_938041705.1 uncultured Cocleimonas sp.
GAGCCATGCTAGTTTCGTTTTCATCATACCAACTATGGCTCCATTGGAAACGTCCTGCTTGGCATTTAGCGCAATGCTTTACAGATTACGAGCCAGGGATTCATTACAGCCAAATACAAATGCAATCTGGTACAACGGGAATTAATACCATGCGTATTTATAATCCTGTTAAACAGTCGCAAGACCAAGACCCAAAAGGTATTTTCATCAAACGTTGGATACCTGAGTTATCTAAATATTTTGATAACTTTATCCACGAGCCATGGACAATGCCCTTAAACATGCAACAAGACAAAGACTGTGTGATTGGTAAAGATTATGCCGCGCCTATAGTAGATCATGTAGTGACTTTACGTGAAGCTCGTGCGCGATTTACTGATTTTAAAAAACTACATCCTGATTTTTGGGAACATGCAAAAGCGTTAAATCAAAAGCATGGAAGTCGACGTAAACGAAAGACTAATCTAAATAAGAAGAAAGTATCAACGAAAGAAAAGATTAAAAACACCAAACTCAACACGAATCAACTCTCATTATTTTAAGTATAAGCAACGAAAACTATGGCACATAAGAAATCATTTCTAGATAGTAAAGTTTGTATGGTCTGTGAAAAGCCATTTGCTTGGCGTAAAAAATGGCAAGACTGTTGGGACGATGTAAAATATTGTTCTGAACGATGTCGCCGAAACAAACACACAATAAAAAAAGGGTGTAATGACGATGCGTAGGCTCTATATAATTCTGGGTGATCAACTGGATCGTGACTCAGTTATTTTTCAAGATATTGACCTTGATAATGACTGTATCTGGATGGCAGAAGTAAAAGAAGAATCAACACATGTTTGGTCACATAAACAACGTATCGCTTTATTTTTATCTGCCATGCGTCACTTTGCAAAAGAGCTCATTGATAAAGGTTTTCCGGTTCAATATCATGCATTAAACGAGCATAACTTTTCCAGTCTTTCAGAAGCATTATCCAACACCTTGGAAAAAGAGCATCCAGAAGAAGTTTGGTTTGTACGACCTGGCGATTACCGTGTCTTCGAATCATTAGTCAAAACCTGTAAAAAACATGGTGTACCTTTTAAACAATTAAATGATCAACACTTTCTCTCTACTCCGAAAGATTTCAAAAATTGGGCTGAAGGTAAAAAACAATTACGTTTGGAATATTGGTATAGAGAGTTACGTAAAAAATATCAGATACTAATGGAGGATGAGAAGACTCCTCTCGGTGGAAAATGGAACTACGATCAATCTAACCGCAAAGCTTTTAAGAAAGAAGGACCAACAGATATTCCTGAAACCATCTCATGGGAAGCAGATGATATTACTCAAGATGTGATTAATTTAGTCAATGAAACATATCCTAAACATCCTGGGGAATTAGAAATACTCCATTGGCCGGTAACACCAGAACAATCAGAGCAAGCATTAGATCGATTTTTTGACAGCTGTATTGAGAACTTTGGTGATTATCAAGATGCCATGTGGATAGATGAACCCTTTTTAAACCATTCTCTAATTTCATCAGCACTGAATTTAAAGCTACTACACCCATTGCAAGTGATCCAGAAGGCAGAGTATTACCACCGGGAGAAAAATGCCCCCCTCGAAGCTGTGGAAGGCTTTATCCGTCAAATATTAGGATGGCGAGAATATGTTCGTGGTTTATATTGGTTACATATGCCAGATTGGTTAGAGATGAATGCACTCAATGCCAAGCAAGACCTGCCAACGTTCTTTTGGACAGGTAAAACAGACATGACTTGTCTTAATCAAACGATTGAACAAACGCTTAAATACGGTTACGCACATCACATACAACGCTTGATGGTGACAGGTTTATTTTCATTGCTGTATGGCGTGGAACCAAAACAGATTCACGAATGGTATTTAGCAGTCTACGTTGATGCTGTTGAATGGGTAGAATTACCAAACACATTAGGAATGAGTCAATATGCTGATAACGGCATTATGGCTTCTAAGCCTTATATTGCTAGTGGCAATTACATTAATAAGATGAGTAATTATTGTAAAAACTGTCGATTCAAACCGAGTGAATCCATTGGTGAAGATGCATGCCCTTTTACAACTTTGTTCTGGGATTTTCTAATAACGCATGAAAATAACTTTCAAAAAAATCCGCGCATGGGTTTTATGTTGAAAAACTTACAACGTAAAGACGAAAACGAAATAAAAACAATTCAATTGGAAGCTAGAGAGTTAAGAGTTGCACTATCAAGTAATTAAAATGACACCCCCCTACTTTTAGCCTATTTGTTTAATAGTTATAACTTTGTTCGTTGTTTCTATTTGCATAGATATTTTCTTTAGGTAATTAATCTAATCCCTCTTTATCTCATATCGAGCCTAAAGAGGGAAAAGTTCTGAGCTGTCATAAAAACTTACTATTTATAATTAGAACAAACCTTTTAACTTATTCTTGAGTTTGTCCTTTACTTGATCTTCGACACTAGCTGGTGGCTCTGTAGGAGCATTTGGATCTTGTTGTTCAGGGTCTTGTTTTTTCTTGCCACCTAACTGATTAATTATTGCATTACCTAACTTATCACCCGTTTTACTTTTGAGTTTTTTTATAGCATCAGCTTTAGCATCTTGTGCTTTTTGTTTGAGTCTTTGTTCCTGTACTGCTTTTTCTTTTTCAAATTTTAATTTTAGAGCTGCTTTCTCTTGTACTAATTTTTCTTTAGCTTGCGATTTAAGCTTTTCAATATCTTGTGAGGCAAGTGTTTTTATTAGATCTTTTAAATCTAAGCTAAATTTTGGATTTGTAAACGTACCGGTAATTCTTAGTGGAGCAAATAGTGGTCGTTTAGCATCTTGTTTATTTGGCCCTATACGAAGAAGCATATTTAGTTTTTCAGTTGCAATATTTGCTGATCCAGAACCCTTAATATTGAAATAGGGTGATTCCATACTCAGATTGTCAGTAACAAATTCTCCATTAGTGGTTTTGAAATCTCCAGTTAAACCTGTAAATTTAACAACTGATTGACCATCTTTAATCTCTTTCTTTTCAAAAGCTTTTACGGCAAGTGACACTTTCTCAGCAAGGTTCGAATCTCTTATCGTGCCATCATTAAGTGACATGCTACTTGTGCCATTTAGATTTTTTAATAAAGCTCCAATAGTATTTCCACTTGAACTTAAATCAGTTACGAGTTTAGTTCCTCCAGATACATAACGATCTTGGAACAAATCAAACAATAATCCTTCAGAACGTATTCCTGCCAACTCATGACGCATCTTCATCGTTGGAGTTGCTTGTTTTGCATCAATAGTAATTCGACCTTTGTAATTACCTGAATACAACTGTGCATTTGCAGGATCGATAATTATTAAGCCATTTTTTGCATTTATCTTTGCTCTAACTTTACTCATCTTAATGTTGTTAACGAGCATATTGCCTATATTAAAATCACCATCAATATTAAGCGTTCGTAATGTTTCTAATGGTAATAATTCATTATTAGAAGTTGGAGTTGTCGTAGTTGACTGTTTACCTTTATTTTCAGGTGCTAAGTAATCATCTAAATTAATAGTATTAATAGTTAGTTTTGTTTTAATCGCTGGCCTTGTGAAATTTACAATAGAAAGATTACCTGATAATAGACTCTTATCCAATTTTGCCTTCAAGCCCCGTAAATCGATACTATCGAGATCTGCTTTTAAACCAAACTGCGCTTGTATCTGTGTTAGTGCAGAAGGATTTTTAGTAAGCGGAGCTTCAATACCAAAGGTTTTCATCACCGTTTTCAAGTTAAAGGTATTAGTCTGAAACTGACCTGATATTGCTGGCTTAACAGCCAACGGTTGAATTTGGACCTTATTGCCTTTTATTTCTAAACCAGCCAAATTCACTAATAAATTAGATAAGTTTATCGCACCTTGATTACTAGCCCAATTAAGGTCGAGATTGCCACTGCCTGATTGACTTAGTTTGCCACCAGGAATTAGACCACCTTCAATTTGACTATTAACAGTAATTTTTGGAGACATAACTTTTGAGCGGGCAAGATCTAATTGTAAATCACCACTCAAACTAGTATTTGCCTTTCCCCCTTTAAACATTTCTCCATTAGCATTAGCCACTAATTTCATCGCATTTAATGATAATAGTTGATTGCCTAGGTTGAATTGAGTATTACCATTTAACTGAAGATCGGCTGCACCTCCTTTAACATACCCACCCGTTAATTTAGAGTTTAATGCTAAGTTAGGAATAGTCAGTAATTGATTTGCTAAATTAAGATTAACATTTCCATTCAGTGTTGCATTGGCATTACCCCCTTGCAAAATATCACCACTAGCGTCACTAATTAACTTCATACCTTTAATTGAAAGAAATTGTTTAGCCAAATCAAATTCAGTATTTCCATTAATTTTAGCAGTAGCAGAACCTCCTTTTACAAAGCCATCAGCCATTTTTGCATCTATCACTAAATTAGGGATGCTCAACAGTTGAGTCTTTAAGTTAAACGTACTATCACCGCTAATTAAGGCTTGCATAGAGCCTCCTGCTAGAGGCTTACCATTGACAGTACCATCAATTTTCATTGCCGAAATGTTTAACAATTGCTGATTAATATCAAAATCTATATTTCCTGACAGATCAGTTTTTACTCTACCCTGAGCAATTAAATCACCCGTTAATATAGATTGTAGGCTTAAAGCAGAGACACTAATTTTCTGAGAGCTGCCTTTAACATTACCACTGAGGTTAGCCTCTAAGACTCCGTTTGGAATTTGGGCGCCTATTATTTTTGTTTCAAGATTGAGCTCACTTAAGCTGAAATCTTTATTGTTGCTACTTAAGCTTACAATGGTTTTTCCATTTGCTGTAATTGTCATAGAAGGATTCTTTTGCGTAACCACCACATCTAAATCAATAGGCAGTGGCTTCCTCGGACTAAATTTACCTGTCTTCAAATTTAAGGGTGATAAGCTTATTTCTTGTTTAGCCTGATCATCACGCCAAACGATATTGGCATTTTCAAGGCTAATACCAGCAATCGAAAGATTTTGTAACATCTCTTCTACTATTTTAGATGGAGCTTTCTCTTCTTCAACGGGGCTTACTGCGTTTGAATTATCTTTGTTTTTAACTAAATCGTCCCAGTTACTTGTACCGTCAGCCTTACGATGTAAGTTTAAATCTAAACCATTTAATTGAATGGCATCTGCCTCAATTTTCTTTTTCAGCAAAGGAATAAGTTTTAGTGAAACCATCCCAGAATCAATAGTTGCGAATTGTTTTGCTATAAAACCATCTGCATTAGATAGAGATGTTTTACCCATTTCTAAAGCTAAATCAGGATATAAAGCTAATTTTAGCTCACCTTCAATTTTAAGATCACGACCAGTCTGCTTTTTAACCAGATTAGTAACTTCTTGTTTATAATTATTAGCATCAAAGGTCGCCACAAATAGGACTAATGCACCGAATACAATTGATATTAGAACAACAAAGGATAAAATAAGTTTTTTAAGCATTACAAGATTCCGAATTTAAGAGATTTGTTACGATATTGTTTAAAGTTTATAAAAAATTGTTATTAAAGGTAACTATTATCAGACTGGCACATATTCTATTAGTTCAAGCTTCAAACAGCATTTCTTATTAGTGAAAATTCACTTTTTTGTTCATTTATTTTAGACTGTAAATCTAATAAACCTATTACCAATGACTAATAACTACCTAATAAAAATTGATATACTTATTACATAAGATTTTTATTCTGGATTAACCATGCATTATTACGTTTTTAAAATTACTGAACCTACTCCCATTGTAAAAAACTGTAAATTTCTCGATAAATTTGAAATATTTAAAGAAGCCAAAAGCTATGCGCGAGATTTACGTGCTGAATTGCCTTTAAATGGAACAGTAAAGATCAAGATGATTCATGCTGCTAATCAGTTGCAAGCAGAAGAATTACTACAAGAAAAACGTGAAAAAACCATCACTATGGAATGGGAAAAATAAATAAGCATGAAGTATTTCCCTCTTTTTGTAGATATTAACAAGCGCAATTGTTTAGTTATTGGTGGTGGTTCTGTTGCAAGCCGAAAAATAAGAAGTTTATTAAAGTCAGGAGCATTAGTTACTTTAATCTCACCAGTTATTAGTGACGAGCTAAAACAATTAGCTGAAGCTAAGAAAATAAATACCATGCTAAGAAATTATGAAGATACAGATCTCGTGAGAGCTTTCTTAGTTATTGCTGCAACCAATAACAGTGATGTAAATATAAAAATAGCCAAGCAAGCCAACGACGCAAATATTTTAGTCAACGTTGCTGATAACCCAGATTTAGGTAGTTTTATCTTTCCTTCTGTTGTAGATCGCTCACCAGTTACAGTTGCGATATCTACAGGTGGAGCATCACCAGTATTTGCAAGACAATTGCGTATGCGATTAGATACTATGATTCCAAAAGGATCGGGGGCTTTAGCTTCGATTACGGAAGAATACCGAGAAAAAGTAAAACAAACCTTTACTCAAAACGAACAACGTAAAGAATTCTGGGAAACCGCACTGAATGGAGTTTTTGCAGAATATGTATATGCAGGTAACGAAACACAAGCCCGTAAGTGGTTAGATGAGCAACTCGCTAAAGGCGAATCAAGTGCAATAGGAGAAGTCTATCTTGTGGGAGCTGGCCCAGGTGATCCAGACTTACTAACGTTTAAAGCTGCTAGATTGATGCAGCAAGCCGATGTCATGGTATATGACCGCTTAGTATCAAAAGCTATTCTAGATATGGCGAATAAAGATGCCGAACGCTTATACGTTGGTAAAGAAAAATCAAATCACGCAGTGTCTCAAAACAATATCAATCAAATACTAGTAGATCTAGCAAAACAAGGTAAACGAGTATTACGTTTAAAAGGAGGAGACCCTTTTATCTTTGGCCGTGGTGGTGAAGAGATTGAAAAGCTCACAGAAAATAATATTCCGTTCCAAGTTGTCCCAGCTGTTACAGCTGCTTCAGGCTGCTCTGCTTATGCTGGTATTCCTTTGACTCATAGAGACTATGCACAGTCAGTAACATTTGCTACAGGTCATTTGCGTGACGGTACGGTCAATTTAAACTGGCAACAACTAACTCAAAAAAATCATACTGTTGTGTTCTATATGGGATTAAGCGGTATCGGGGTCATTAGTGAAAAACTCCAAGAGCATGGCATGAGTGCTGATATGCCTGCTGCATTAGTTGAACAAGGCACAACTAGTAATCAACGTGTGCATATAGGAACAGTAGCCACATTACCTCAATTGGTTAAGGATTCAGGTGTTCGTGCACCAACATTGACTATAATCGGCGAAGTTGTGAATCTACATGATAAATTAAGTTGGTACGAACCTGATCGACATGTACAACAATCCGAGTTTAGTAAAAATGATCAGTAGGAATCATTTATCATGAATGAAACTAAAATAGATATCCAACAAGCGTTTAAACGCAATATGAGTGATGGTGATAGTTGTTCTGCCGCAGAGCCGTTTGCTTTACGTACTATTGACGACAGTATGGAACCTGAATTTGATGCTGGCTGTATAATCATCATAGACCCCGGACACGTAGCTCGTGATGGTTCTTATGTTTTCGCAGCAGACAATAAAAGTAAATATATCTTCCGCCAATTAAAAATAAGAAATGAACGGTTCTATCTGCAACCATTAAATGACTTATATGATACTTTTGAAATTAAGTGGGAACAGATCGAAGGAGTAATTACCCAACGTGCGGGAAAGAAGCGTACTTATCATAAACATTACGATTAATAATGTTAAATTAAGACATTATTCAATATCGAATTTAAAGAGAATGCTTTGAACTATTATATTCTTAAAATAGTTATCACTACTATACTAATCGTGGCCATTTCAGAGATTAGTAAACGTAGTTCTCTTATTGGTGCAATCTTAGCGTCAGTGCCATTGGTCTCTGTATTAGCGATGGTATGGTTATATCAAGACACCAAGGATATAAATAAAATAAATGAATTATCAGTAAGTATATTTTGGTTAGTACTACCATCACTTGCTTTGTTTATCTCGCTCCCAATATTACTTAAACAAGGTCTAAACTTTTACTTGAGTCTAATTATTTCTATTGGTGTAACAGCTACTTGTTATTATTTGATGGTCAAAATATTGAATTACTTTGGAATTTCGCTATAGAACGTAAAAGGGGCGTCTTTAAAGACACCCCCCTACTTTTGGCATATATATGTATTATCTAAATATTATTAAATAGCTTTACCAATCACATCAACACCTGCAGGTATCTTAAAAAAGAAGGTACTGCCACTTATTGGTACATTAGTTTTAGCATTAAGTTTAAGAACAGTTTTTTGCCCTAGTTGGTCATGCATAATCATTTGACGCAAACCATTTTTATCTAGACCAATTTCAAACGATTTAAAATCTTTGCTTTTTCTGTGAGGTGTCAGCTTAAACCAATCCAAACCAGCGGCTCTATTTTTTAAAGCAAGTACTTGAAATTGTGCATCTGGCTTTTGCTTACGAGTTAAGATCGCAATTGGAGCACTTGATAAAGCTTGAGACATTGGCTTTATCGTAACTTGCTCTAAGTCTTCATCATAAACCCAAATGTTTTTGCCGTTGCTTACAATGGTTTGAGCATCTGGGGTTGTATAAACCCAACGAAACTTACCAGGACGTAACATTGAAATATTGCCCGTGGAGTTTTGAATCACTTTACCTTTCTTACTGAAGACTTGTTGGCTAAAACTGCCTTTAATACTGGTTACATCAGTAAAGAAAGTATTTAAACGATCTCGAGCATCATCTGCAGCAATTGCAGTAGTGTTTAAAGCCATACCACTAAAACCAAAAAATGCTGCAGTAGTAATGGTTAATATAGTTTTTTTGAAATTTTTTATCTTCATTTTTTATCTCAATATATCTAAATAGTTTATGTCTAAAACGACACTAAACTATTAAAAATCTAGTGACGATTTTGGCGGTTCTGGTGCAAGCACTTCACGAGTGCCATTAGATTGAACTGCACTAACAACTCCTGCCTGCTCCATATCTTCTATCATTGAAGCAGCTCGGTTATAACCCACTTTCAAACGTCGTTGAACATATGAAATTGAAGCTCTGCGTGATTCAGTAACAATAGCAACTGCTTGGTCATACAATGCGTCAGCCTCTGGAGCAGTAGCTAGTGGTTCTAACCCTGGTATAGCATCTGAACCTGTCTCTTCTATGACATCAGTTAAGTACGCAGGTTCCCCTTGAAGTTTCCAATAGTTAACAACATCTTCAACTTCACTGTCATCAACAAATGCGCCATGTACTCGCTGAGGTAAACCAGTACCCGGTGGTAGATACAACATATCGCCATGACCTAGCAATGACTCAGCACCACCTTGATCAAGAATTGTTCTAGAATCGATTCGTGTAGATACTTGGAAAGCAATTCTTGTTGGAATGTTAGCTTTGATCAATCCCGTAATGACATCAACTGATGGGCGCTGTGTAGCAAGTATTAAATGAATACCAGCAGCGCGGGCTTTTTGCGCTAATCGAGCAATTAATTCTTCAACCTTTTTACCCACCACCATAATCATGTCAGCAAACTCATCAATTACGATAACGATTGATGGCAATGTTTCTAATACCTTAGGCCGAACATCAACATGTAAAGTAGGATCAAATGTTGGATCAGTCATTGGTTTCCCAGCATCAGCCGCTTCTTTTATTTTACCATTGTAGCCATTTATGTTTCTAACTTTAAGATGCGACATAAGTGCATAGCGTCGTTCCATTTCACCAACTGCCCAACGTAATGAGTTTGCAGCATCTTTCATATCAGTCACAACAGGAGTTAGTAGATGCGGAATTCCTTCATAAATACTTAGTTCAAGCATTTTAGGGTCGATCATTATTAACTTAACTTCTTCAGGTGTTGATTTATATAACAAACTGATCAACATACAGTTAACACCAACAGACTTACCAGAACCAGTTGTTCCTGCAATCAAAAGATGCGGCATTCTTGCAAGATCGGCAATCGCAGGATTACCTGCAATAGTCTTACCCAAAACCATAGTTGTTGGAGACTTAGATTCGCGGAATAGCTTTGAATCTAGAATTTCACTAATAGCGACGAGATCACGCTTTTCATTAGGAACTTCTAAACCAATAGTCGTTTTACCAGGAATAACTTCTACAATACGAATGCTTGAAACACACATACTACGAGCTATATCTTGAGACAAACCACTAATCTTGCTGACTTTAGTACCTGGAGGTAATAGCAATTCAAAGCGAGTGATAATAGGCCCAGGATAATAACTATCAATCTGAACACCCCTAATTCCGAAGTGTTCTAGGGTTTCAACAATATTTTTTGCGTGAAATTCAATCTGTTCCTTAGAAAAATGCCCTTGACCTTCTGGTGCAGGATTCAACAAACTAATAGGAGGTAATGAAATGGCTTTTCCAATTGATATCGCAGGCTCATTAGTAATCTTCGGCTTTTTATCAACCGTTTTAGCTTCAACGACTTTTTGTGTTCTCTCTGCAACTTTTTTTGCAGATTTTTTACCAGCAGCAAATTTAGATGTGATGACATCTTTTAAACCACTAACTGAAACGTTTTCTTCAACATATTCTTGATTGTTACCAGACATGTAATCAGGAACACCTAAAACAGGTTCTTTTCTCTTTTGTTCAGGTGCTGAAGCCTCACCGTAGTTTTCAGTCATATCATCCAAAGGATCAAAACGTGGAGTTTGAAAACCTACAGGTGCTTGGTTGTTAGTAACACTTTCGTTTGAAGATGATTTTTTCCATAAAAATAAACCAGACAAACCCGAAACAACTGCTCCAGCCATACTGCTAGAACCTGACGAATTAGAAGCTTGTGTTGACGATGTATTATTTGATGCAGATGAAGAAGGCGCATATTGATGCTCACTATCATTACTCTTCGCTTCAAAACTCATTGGCATAGTTCCAGAAAGAGTACCTGATGACATCGAAGCTGTTTCTAATGACTCTTGGGGAGAAGTTGCACTAGTAAAAACCTCAATCGTTCCAAGAATAGTATCACCAATTTTATCGATAAGTTTTAACCACTGGATGTCCGCAAACAATGTAATACCTGCAATAAACCCAGAAAACAAAATCATAGTAGCGCCGATATCACCCAAAGCACGCATTAGCAATCGCGCCATACCTTGACCCAACAAACCACCTGCTCCGTAATATAAATTACTTGCTGGCCATAATAATATAGCTAAACCACAACCTGCGATTAATGCAAGGAAAACACCAAAAACTGATATACCAAGATTGATTCCGGCAGATTTGTTTTTGCTAGAACGGAACATCAGAAATGCCGAAACCATAAATGCGATGGGCACAAGATAAGATATGTAACCAAAAAAACCAAACAGAACATCAGCAAGATAAGCCCCTGCAGAACCTGCTTTGTTTTGAATTACGGCATTAGTATCATGATGAAATAAGCCAGGATCAGCTGGATTATAAGTAATTAAAGCAAGTAAAATTACTGCTGTAATACCGGACATGATAAGAATGCTGGTTTGTTTTAAGCTTCCTCTTTTTTCCGAAGTTAAAGCAACCTTCTCGGCGTTTACCGAAACAGAATCATTAGATTTTGTTGCTGCTTTACTTTTAGACGAAGCCTTAGCTGTTGTTTTAGGTGATCTGGTAGTCACCTTGCGTTTAGTAGCCAATTGAAATTCCCCAATTTCTATAGAAAACTATAATTATTAAAAATATGACTACAAAACCGCCCATGGTTGCGTAGTTAGCTTTCAGTTGTTTTTATTAAAGAACGTAAAATTATAAATATTAGTTAAAATTATTGATAAAACCTTACGAGTTTCATCTTTAATTGTACGTATCTAGTTAAAAAATAAAGTTTATCAATGTGTCACTGCTTATTATTAATGAGTGTAAACATACATCTGTAAAACATTGAAATAGTTCACATATAAGCCCTATATGTTCACTCAATACTAACAGAATATTAGCTAAAAAAGAAGCAATACTTAAACTAGGTAACGATTGCTAAGCTGTTTGTTCAAAATATATATAAGTAATGGATAAAATGACAATTATGACATCTTAATGAGTCTAAATTACGTATTAGTAAACTTGAAAGCACCTCTGTATCGACACACAATACAACACACTATAAACTCAACGAAAATTAATCTATTGGAGCAAACAATATGAGCGAAACAATCCACCATCCATTACTCATTTTGGGTTCTGGACCGGCAGGCTATTCTGCTGCAGTCTATGCGGCCCGCGCCAACTTAAATCCTGTCATAATTACGGGCATGGAACAAGGTGGACAGTTGATGACTACTACCGATGTTGATAATTGGCCTGGAGACAACGATGGTGTTCAAGGTCCGGACTTAATGGAACGCATGAAACTGCATGCTGAACGTTTCGACACCAAGTTAATTATTGATTACATTGCTTCTGTTGATTTCAGCTCAAGACCATTGAAATTAAAAGGCGGGACTAACGAATATACTTGCGATTCTCTTATCATCTGTACTGGAGCTTCTGCTATGTACTTAGGCCTAGAGTCTGAAGATAAATTCAAAGGTCGAGGTGTATCAGCTTGTGCAACTTGTGATGGTTTTTTCTATCGCAACCAAAAGGTGGCAGTCATCGGTGGTGGTAATACTGCTGTTGAAGAAGCCTTATACCTTTCTAACATTGCCTCAGAGGTTACTTTGGTACATAGACGTGATGAGCTTCGTTCAGAAAAGATCTTACGCGACAAACTCTTAGCTAAAGCCGAAAATGGTAATATAAAACTAAAATGGGACACTGTTCTTGAAGAGGTACTAGGAGACAATTCTGGTGTCACTGGAATGCGATTGAAAAACGTTAAAACAGATGTAACTGAAGATCTTGATGTACATGGTGTTTTCATTGCTATCGGACACAAACCAAATACATCAATATTTGTAGGCCAACTTGAAATGGAAGGTGGTTACATTAAGGTAAAAAGTGGCATTGATGGAAATGCGACCCAAACCAGCGTTGAAGGAGTTTATGCAGCGGGTGATGTTATGGATCATGTCTATCGTCAAGCGATAACTTCGGCAGGTACAGGCTGTATGGCCGCACTAGATGCTGAAAAATATATGGATCAGCTCGAAAAATAATTCTGAAATGGCTACTGGCAAAAGACCTTCAGTTACCTTAGCGTTACTTGATCCTAATGCGCATGATGAGCCCTTCCCACCTTTAGATCATGCGTGGGAAGAGCCTAACGGACTGCTAGCGTTTGGGGGAGACCTCTCCCCTACCCGCTTGATCAATGCTTATAAATCTGGAATTTTTCCTTGGTATAACCCCGATGAGCCTATTTATTGGTGGAGTCCTAATCCGCGTGCGATACTTTTTCCTGAGTTAATTCAAATTAGTAAAAGTTTGCGTAAAACTATGCGCAACTTAAATAACAAAGGCTATCAAATTCGATTTGATACTGATTTTTCTAAAGTCGTTCGATCCTGTGCTGCACCAAGGGCACAATCCGCTGGCACATGGATAAGTGATGAAATGCATGATGCTTATTCTCGTTTATTTAAAATGGGAATAGCGCATAGTGTTGAAATATGGAATGCTGAAAATGATCTTGTAGGTGGTTTATATGGAGTTGTTTCAGGAGGAGTATTCAGTGGCGAGTCTATGTTTAGCAAAGAACGAGATGTATCTAAAATAGCATTTGTCGCTTTAGCTTGGCATATTAAAAACTGGGGGTTTTCAGTAATTGACTGTCAAATTGAAAACTCACATTTAACCAGTATGGGTGTGATAAATATCTCAAGAAAGCAATATCAACAGATTCTAAATACTTGTCGATATTTCAAGCATGATGATTGGGTTTTTGATGAAAGTAGTGATTTAGCTCATTGGCAGCCGCAACAAGAAGTAGATAACAATTAATCTATAGATCTATTAAGAACTATAGATTAATTGCTTAAGCACATAAACTACCTAAAAGTCAGGGGGTGTCTTTTAATAGAATAGAATATGATTTTAACTAAGAGTAAAATTACTTTTTACACACATTAAATAAAAATTAACATTCTACGATATTTACTGGCACTTCAATAACCTGTATAGCTAAACCGCCACGTGATGTTTCTTTATATTTAGTTGCCATATCCCTACCGGTTTCACGCATTGTAATAACGGCTTTATCAAAAGATACGAAGTGTTCCCCATTACCACGCAAAGCCATTCGTGAAGCATTTATTGCTTTAACTGAACCCATTGCATTTCTTTCAATACAGGGTACTTGCACTAATCCACCAATAGGGTCACAAGTTAAACCTAGATTATGTTCAATACCAATTTCTGCAGCATTTTCTATTTGTTCTGGCGTACCACCTAAAACTTCTGTTAAACCTGCAGCTGCCATTGCACAAGCAGAACCTATTTCACCCTGACAACCCACTTCAGCTCCAGAAATAGAAGCATTCTCTTTAATTATTATGCCAATAGCCGCAGCGGTAAGAAGAAAGCGCACGATTCCTTTTTCACCATCTTGTTTATAGGCACGACAGAAATGTACGTAATAATGCAATAAAGCAGGAATAATGCCAGCAGCACCATTTGTTGGTGCAGTGACTACTCTGCCACCCGCAGCATTTTCTTCATTAACCGCTAGGGCGAATAAATTTACCCAATCCATACTGCCTTGATTATATTGCTCGTGTGTTAGTTCATTTTCGAGTGAATGACATAACTCAGCAGCTCGACGTTTAACTTTTAAGCCACCTGGTAATATTCCTGTGTTCTTACAGCCAGCAGTTACGCAGTCTTGCATTACTTGCCAAATCTTTAATAACTTTTCACGAACTTCTTCTTCAGAGCGCCAAACACATTCGTTTTGCATCATTACTTCACTAATGGATAGTTTTTCTTTTTTGCAAAGTGCTAATAACTGATCTCCAGTACTAAACTGGTGAGGAAGTGCGATATCATTCTGTTTGATTGGGGAGGTAATTTGATCTCGTTCACTATCGTCAACAACAAAACCACCGCCAACTGAGTAGTAAATTTTGTCATATATAATATCTTCACTGGCATCACAAGCAGTGATCATCATGCCATTTGCATGGAAAGGGAGCGATTTCTTACGATGAAAAGTAATATCTTCATCATAATCAAAGTTTATAAGTTTGGTACCAGCTAAGTTAATTTTTTTAATCTCAAGGATTTCTTGCATTACTCCTTGAACACTTTCTACATCAACTTCATCAGGTTTTTCACCCATTAAACCTAACATCACTGCTTTGCCACTGCCATGGCCTTTACCAGTAGCTCCTAATGAACCATAAAGATCGATGGAGATACTATCAACAGCACCAAGATTGCCTTGAGCTTTCAAACCTTCAATGAAAGTATTTGCTGCCACCATAGGGCCAACAGTATGAGAACTTGAAGGACCAATACCAATTTTAAAAAGATCAAAAATGCTAATTGCCATGACAGAAATTCACTTATATAAGAGGCGCAGATTATAGTCAGTTATGGACAACACACTAGTACCAATCCGACATATTTTTAGTATATAACTTTATATAAAGGGATATTTTAATGAATTTTTATAAAACTATAAGTAAATGATTTTTAAAGTGTATGCGCCTATTTTTCTATTCTTATGTTAAAGCTCATAATTGCACTACAAATTACAATTTTATATTTTACCTTTAATCGGCCATTTCAATTGATAAAGCGCCTTATGGTAAATGATATAGCAATTGAATTCGCATCCGCTTTATTTATTTTTAAATTCAGGGTTACGTTTTTCAACAAAAGCAGCCATACCTTCTTTTTGGTCTTCCAGTGAATACGTTGAATAAAATAAACTACGTTCCATTTGAATGCCTTGAGATAATGATGTTTCTTGGGATGAATTCACTGCTGTTTTAGCCATCATTACTGCAGGTTTGGAAAAAGAAGCAATCTTGGAAGCGATTTTCATTGCCTCATCAACTAGTTCAGAAACAGGGAATACTCGACTGACTAGACCTGAACGTTCTGCTTCGTCAGCATCCATCAATCGTCCAGTAAGAATCATATCCATAGCTTTAGACTTACCAACCAAACGGGTTAAGCGTTGAGTACCACCTGCACCTGGTATTGTCCCTATTTTAATTTCTGGTTGTCCAAATAAGGCATTATCAGCTGCAACTATAAAATCACACATCATTGCTATCTCACAACCACCGCCAACAGCGTATCCTGCAACAGCTGCAATTACTGGTTTGCGACAGGTCGTAATTCGCTCCCAACCAGCAGTTATAAACTGTTCGTTATAAACATCTATGAAATTTTTATCTTTGATTTCACTAATATCTGCACCGGCAGCAAAGACTTTATCGTTACCGGTTATAACAATTGCTCCTGTAGCATCATTTGATTCAAAATGATCCAGAGCCGTAGTTAATTCACTAAACATAAGCTTAGATAAAGCATTATTATTTTCAGGACTATTCAAGATGATTAGTCCAACATCATCTTGAACCTCAATACTGATAGTTTTTAAATTAGCAAAAGTATTTAAATTCATAAACTTTCCATTTTTCTATTGTTAGAAGAACATATTTTATTTTGGATGAATGACCATCATCGAGGCTTGCATTAGTGATACTAGTTTTCCTTCTTTTTGTTGATCATCATTATCTTCGAAATTAGCAGTATAGGCATACACTTCACCTGTTGTAATCATAATTGTGTTACCTGACTTTTTAACCGTACCTTTGGCTAAAAAATAGTCACCTACAGCGGGTGATGCAAAATTACTTTTAAATTCAATGGTTAGAACCCTTGCTTCATCTGGCATCAAAGTCATAGCTGCATATCCACATGCACTGTCTATTATTGTTGTTATAACCCCAGCATGAACAAAACCATCTTGTTGACTAATACCTTCTCGAAAAGGAAGTCTTATAACAACTTCTCCTGGTTCTACACTGACGATTGAAGCACCAATGGTAGTCATGATAGTTTGCTTATTAAAACTATTCTTTATGCGTGCTCTTGTTGCATCTAAATCGTTACTCATAAAGTCTTACCTGGATTAGTTATTACCAATAAACAGTAATATTAAAAACAATTCATTATTATTAAGGATTATATTAAAAGAATCACGTTTACGTAAACGTAAAGTACATTTATTATATACCATTCAAAAATGCCTTACATAAAGATCAAGGTTAAATTTTCAGATTTAGCTATTAAAAATATCAAATGGAGTCCATGTTTTATGTCTAACATAACAGTCGAAGAATTTAATAAAATTCTCACAGAAGAATTACCTTGGGCAAACGATAATGATATGCACCTTGCAAGTATTTCTGAAGGTGAAGCAGTAATGAGATTACCCTATGATGATCGTTCAATCAGACCAGGCGGAAGTATTTCTGG
>CALISP010000062.1 GCA_938041705.1 uncultured Cocleimonas sp.
CTGTTCAACCAATGACTAGAGCGAGTTAACGTCGGAACAAATCCACGAGCGATTTTGTGCTGTCCCTGAGCACCAGGTTCAAAATGTTGAAGTTTATTAGCAATACAGTATTCAATACCTTGATAGTAGCAAGCTTCAAAATGTAATTTATCGACCTGTTCACTACAACCCCAATGTCGTCCATATAAGGTTGTATCGCTACAATACATCAACGATCCGGCAATACATTCAATATCTCCATTATCTAATGAGATTTTGTCTGCTAAGACTAAGACTATTTGATCAGGAAGGTTTTTGGCTACTTCTTTAAAAAAACCTTCATTTAAAGTCGCGGTTCCGTATTTTTCCATAAAAGTTATTTGATAAAAACGTGCAAAGTCCTGCCAGTCTTTGTCACTTGCAGTATGACCATCTAAAACACGGATGTTGATTGATTCTTGCTCAACTCTGCGTCGTTCTTGCCTGACGTTTTTGCGTTTCTTCTTATCTAGCTTATCTAAGAAATCTTCAAAACACGCATAGTCTTGATTATGCCAATGGAATTGACAATCATGTCGTGTCATCAAACCATTATCTTCTAACCAATCTTGTTCGTCGCTATTAGCGAATAAGCAATGGAAGCTACTATATTTTTGCTCTTGGCAGAATTGTTGAATGGTTTGGAGCAATATCGGGTAAAGCTCTTCGCGTCTATCTTTTTCGCAGAGTAAGCGTTGGCCGCTCGCAGGTGTGTAAGGTATCGAAGACACTAACTTAGGAAAGTATTCCATTTGATTACGATGGTAGGCATCAGACCAGGCATGATCGAACACAAATTCACCATAAGAATTGGTTTTTGCATACAGTGGCATCGCAGCAATTAACTTAGATTGATCTTCGTCTTTATTTTTATCTTCATAAATACCAATATGGCAAGGGTGCCAACCAAATGCAGGACTAGCACATTCATGCCTTTCTAGTGCAGATAAAAACTCATGACGCATAAATGGATTGTTATCAGTGATTAAATGATTCCATTGGTCTGCATCGATTTGATCAATTTGTGCGTGAATATGTATCTGCATCTGTATTTAAATTCGTATAATGATTATGATGAATAAGTTAGATCACTTCTATTAATAGAAAAAAGATCAAACTATCTCGTTTTAAATGAATGTTCACGTAATATCTGTCTGATTAAACCTTATAATTAATAAAGGATCATTTTGCCAACAAACGAAAGCCATAGCTATAAACCTGAGCCCGAAAACAATAATAAAGGACGTCTTTCGAAGTTAATTCGCCGTGCGGTTAGATTATTGATACAGGCACTGATGCTTGTCGTTTTGTTATTTTTTATTATATTGCTAGTTTATCGTTGGGCTCCCATTCCCAGCTCTGCTTTCATTTTTCAACAAAACTCATTAGCTAATCAATTTCCTAAAACGTATCTGAAAGCAGCTTATGAATGGCAAGATTGGGATGGAATACCCGCACATGTTGCTTTAGCCGTTGTAGCTGCAGAAGATCAACGCTTCCCGCAGCATTGGGGAATAGATATTGTTGAATTAAAAAAAGCATTAGCACAAAATAGTAAAAATAAAAGGTCACGTGGAGCAAGTACCATCACGCAACAAACTGCAAAAAATTTGTTTTTATGGAATGGCAGAAGTTACGTTCGCAAAGTCATTGAAGCCGCAATGAGCCTTGGAATTGAAATGGCATGGCCAAAAAAACGCATTTTAGAAGTCTATTTGAATATTGCACAATTTGGTGATGCTATTTTTGGGATTAAAGCAGCCAGCCAAAAACTATTCGATAAAACCCCTGAACAGTTAACTATTGAGGAAGCAGCACTGCTAGCTGCAGTATTACCAAGGCCAGCAGTTTCAAATGTAAATGACCCGCGTCCAGAATTACGTAAGCGCCAACGATGGATTCTTAAGCAAATGAAACAATTAGGTGGAAATGCGTATTTACGAAAACTGAAGTAATGATAAAACACCTTAAAAGTAGGGGGGGCTTTATTAAACTATTTTAAATATAAAAAAAGGGAGCTAAAAAGCTCCCTAAATACTGCTGGGGATTAATGAAAATTCACTAACACACATCGTTTATGTTGCGTTGACCCATTGGCCATTATTGTTTTTACAAGCTCTGCCGTTGACTTGTTGCATGCGTCCATCAATAAAAGCATCCATTACATAATCACGACATTGTGTTGCTTGTCCATTCACATTACCTTGATACTTTTCAGTGACGGGAGTGAATTCATAGTTGGTTTGGGTATTAGGGTTATTCCATACTACTTTTTGATTTCTTGGAGAGGTTTCTAAAGTCTGGTTAACTCGTTGTTGATCTTGTTGATCGAGTCCACGACCGACATTTCCACCGATCATTCCGCCCGCAATAGCACCTAATACAGTAGCTACTCTTTTACCTTTACCTTTGCCGAACTGGTAACCTGCTGCACCGCCTAATACTGAGCCGACAATAGTTGATGTTTGTTCTCTACTGGCGCCCGCGCAGCCGCTTAAAACTGCAGTTGAAGCCATTACAATAGACATTAGCCCTATCGTCATTATTGTTTTCTTTGTTGGTAATATTGTTTTCATTGTTATTTCCTATTTAAAATGATTACACCTTCTCAGAGTTTTATTCTTTGATTTAGTTCCAATAAAAAGACACCCCCCGACTTTTAACTAATTAGTTAGACTGGAAAGAGGCGGGTCTTAGGGATTCATTCAATGTTAAAACAATCTTTGGAAATGTAAGCTAGGTATTATTTTTATATTATCTGGCTTGATTAAATGTCGTTATAAGTAACTATCTAGGCTCTAATGTTTCCAGCGTTACATAAAAGCTCATAAGCGATAGTTTCACCAGATGTGGCAACTCTATCAGTACTAATATTGTTTCCCCACAATTCTGCGATATCTCCCACTCTTACGGGATGTTCGTCATACTCCTCGGCATCAACAACGATCATATCCATCGAAACGCGGCCTAATAACTGTGTTTCTTGATTGTTTAGCCAAACAGGGGTGCCACTACTTACATGACGAGGATAGCCATCTGCGTAACCACAGCCGATAAGTGCAACTCGCATATCTTTTGGACATGTCCATGTGGCGGCATAGCCAATACTGTCGCCTTTTTTTAGGTCATGTACGCTAATTACTGGGGCTTCAAATGTCATTGCTGCTTTTAAACCCAGTTCCTCTCTTGTCTTATTTGCAAATGGCGAACTGCCATAAAGTAAAATTCCCGGGCGTACCCAGTCAACATGACTATTCTGCCAACCTAAAACACCAGCAGAGTTAGCAATACTTTTGGGTGCATTTATATTCTCACAGGCTTTATTAAATACATCGATTTGTTTGCTAGTACAGTCATTATGTAACTCATCTGCGGATGAGAAATGCGTCATCATAATCAAAGATTCAGGATTCACTTGAGGGTGTGCTTTTAGGCTTTTATATAAAGATTCAGCTCTATTTGGTTGAAACCCTAGACGATGCATGCCCGAATCAATTTTTATATTTAAATCAAAGCGATATCCCGAGCGACTCGAATAGTTGTCCAATAACATCAGTTGATTGTCATCATGAACAGTCAAACGCAGTTTTAATTGTTCTGCGATGCGTAAATCACCATCATTTTGAAAACCTTGTAAAATACTGATCGGCTTATCAATACTTGCGTCGCGCAAAACAACAGCTTCTGGAATACAAGAAACAGCATACTCGTCAGTTATTTCATAAACGATTCCCGCAGTATCAGTAGAGCCATGGCCATAAGCATTCGCTTTAATTACCGCTTGTAATTTAGAGTCTGGCGCTAGTTGCTTAGCTCTATTGAGATTGTGTTGGATGGCTTCGGGATGGATAATGATGCGAGCAGAACGTCTCATAGTAAAATTTCACAGCTGATATAAACAGAGTACAAGTGTAGTAATAAGTGCGGATTTGTACAGAAACATATCGCTGTTTTAAAGAACTATTCCGACAATAAAGATTTTTTTTGTTATTTAAGCAGTAATAGTTACTGCTATTAAATAATAGCTAATGTTGGGAACTAGTGATCCGGGGCGTAGACATCGGGCATATAATTATCAAAACGGGTGTATTTACCGGTAAAAGTTAAATTAACTTTGCCGATCGCTCCATTTCTTTGTTTGCCGATAATAACTTCTGCGCGACCTTTATTATCTAACTCATCAGGGTTATAGACCTCGTCACGGTAGATAAACATGATTACGTCAGCGTCCTGCTCGATTGCGCCTGATTCACGTAAATCAGACATGATAGGGCGTTTATTCGGGCGTTGCTCCAAACTACGATTTAACTGCGACAGTGCAACTACAGGGCATTCGAGTTCTTTCGCAAGTGCTTTTAATGATCGTGAAATTTCTGATACTTCAGCTGCGCGATTATCGGACTTAGCGCCAGATTGCATTAACTGAATATAGTCGATAACTATAACGCCGATTTGACCTTGCTCGCGTTGCAAACGGCGCGCTTTAGCTCTCATTTCTGTGGGAGAAAGGGCAGCAGTATCATCAATAAATATCTTACTCTCGCCAAAAGCCTTTACCGCCTGACCAATGCGAGGCCAGTCTTCTTCGCGAATTTTACCACTGCGGATATCACTTAATGGCACGCGACCCATTGAGGCAAACATCCTCAATACAATTTGTTGTGCAGGCATCTCCATACTAAAAATAACGACAGGCTTTTTATCGTTGATAGCGATAAATTCGGCAAGATTCATCGCAAAAGTGGTTTTACCCATTGATGGTCGACCCGCTACAATGACAAGGTCACCTGGTTGCAAACCCGATGTCATGTCGTCTAAGTCGTTATAGCCGGTAGACGCGCCAGTGAGGGTCGAATCAGACTTACTCAATTCATCGATATCAGCCAGAGTTTGTTTTAATAAGGTTTTGATATCATGAAAGTCATGCTTGCGATTGCCCTGCTCAGCAATCTCGAAGACTTTCTTTTCAGCTTCATCTAATAGCTCGCGACTTGCACGTTCGCCAGCATTAAAAGCATCTTCTGAAATTTCGGAGCCAATACTGATTAGTTGACGTAATACTGACTTTTCGCGCACGATGTCGCCATAAGCCTTAATATTCGCTGCACTTGGCGTATCTTTTGCTAAAGTGCCTAAATAGGCTAGGCCACCTGCGTTCTCAAGTTCATCACGATCTTTTAGCCATGAAGATAATGTAATGACATCTAGAGGTTCGTCCCTCTCTGCCAAAATAGCAATCGAACGAAAGATTAAACGATGATCATGACGATAAAAATCATGTTCAGCGACTACATCAGCTACTTTATCCCAAGCGGTATTATCTAATAGCAGACCACCTAGCACTGACTGTTCAGCCTCTATAGAGTGAGGGGGCACCTTAAGGTGTTCTATTGAATTATTTTCATTGAGGATTGCAGACATGATGTAAGTTTAACGCGTCAGAGGCTTAACTGTAAGTGGGTTATGCTCTGAAGTTGTTATTAATTAGCTGTGGATAAGTTGTGGGTTAATTCACTTGAAAACTATTAATCAAAATGGAGTAGGGACAATAGTATTTTGTTTAAGTAGTTAGGTAATTAGAACTAATAGATTAGTCAAAAGTAGGGGGTGTTGTTTTACACGTTCATTAGAGTTCAAAAGAATATTGTTACATTTTTAAAATTAATGACAGATTATATTGTTAATGAAGATATATTAAGCATGAGGTTTGGTGTTTAAAGACACCCTTTCACTTTTAAGTTATTTCATTTCGCGGCTTTTCTTAATCGTATCGTAAGCCGTTTGAATTTCTTGTGATCTTTCGGTCGCCTCTTTAATCATTTCTTCTGGAAGACCTTGGCCCATCAACTTATCAGGATGATATTCACGTACTAAACGACGATAGGCTTTTTTGATTTCGCTATCGCTATCATCTTTCGAAACTCCAAGAGCCTGATATGCAGCAGCTACGGCATCAACAGATCTATAGTTTGAGGCACTCCCACCGCGCTGATATTGTCCACCTGCAAATTGGTCTTGTCCCTGAAGCATCGCTAGAAGCTGAGCAAATTGTTGTTCGCTATAGCCAACTTTCATTGAAACTTCGCGCATTAAATCAGTTTCTTTTTGGTTTAACTGACCATCTGCGGCTGCAACACGAAGCAGGTATACCATTAACATTTGTTTCAAGTTTGGTGAATTGGCGGTAACGCTTAGAAATTTTTCTATTATTGCATCAATTTCATAATCAGCTTTTGCACCTGCTTGGAAGTGACCAATAGCTTTCTTTCTATTTGTGGGGCTCATATTGAGCTGAGTCATGAATTTTTCAACATGAGCGATCTCAACTTCAGATACTCTACCGTCGGCCTTTGCCAGTTTTCCCATTAATGTGAAAACAGTTTGGAAGAAAATGCTTTGTTTTTCTGTCTTTATACCAGTAATTCCACCGACATTTCCAAAACCACTGAGTTGCCCTAATATACCACCTGATAGTTTGAAACTAATAAAGCCACCAACAAAGAAACCGACAAAACCGGCAAAAAAGCTTTTATCAAAAAAGTAATAGAAGAGGACAGCTGTTACGTATTTTATGTATTTCATGTAGGTCGTTTATTGTAGTAGTTTGTTTAGATTAAATTAATCTGTAAGTTTGAGTATTTACGTTAAAAAGAGTGCTTTAAGATGCGATTGATCGTTTGTAATTCAAGCCGCAACTCAAAATTATTCAAAAACTATTCAAAACAGGAATAAGTTAGAGGAAATAAGAGCAATCTAAAAATTAAAGTAATCAGGTAACGGTGTTAGTTGTCCTGATTCAGACCAACCCTTTTCTTTAGCGGTTTCTTTAAAGCTATTTATACGTTTCTCATCCTGTGGATGAGTACTAAAAAATTCACTAGGTGATTTTGTACTGCCAACATCTTCGGTTCCACGAGCTTTTTTGAAAATTCTAAATAATTCTGCTCCACCATTTAAATGACCATAGATAGTATTTAGATTATGCATCGCTTCTAGATCAGATTGTGATTCCATTTTCCGGCTAAATTGTAATGTAGATAACAAACCCGCATCACCTAAGATGTTTGTATCAGCACTTGATCCAATCGTGGTCATTGCAATAGCGACAGCGATGCCGCCACCAAAGGACTTAATAGGGTGGCGGTATTTCACATGTGCAATTTCATGCCCAAGAAGTGTCACTAATGAATTTTCGTTAGGCAATTTTTCTAATAAGCCTCTAAACATAAATACATTTCCACCTAAGGTAGCGAAGGCATTCATGGTTGGTGAATCCATGTAATGCACTGTTATTTTCATTTCAGGTGGTAGGCTTTGTGCAATGCTTATTTTATCTGCGAGCTGTTGTAAATAGGATGCTATTTTAGGAAAACGGTCATTATCAGAATGCGATGACATATCGTATAAGCCAGCAACTTTCTTTTCAGCTGAGTAAGGAATTAACCCTGCCAGTGAACTACCAGCGACGCTTAGTGCAATTGATATAACAACCACTAAAACTAAAGTCCCAATCAGCAGAGTTGAAAACTCTTTTATTGGGTGTTCTTTGCTGACGTTATTTTCAGGTAACTTAGGGTTTTGATATTCCATCTTTATTAAACGCCTGACTAGAGCTTTCTTAACGCCGTACCATAGGCATGCGCTTCAATAATAGGTGGCTTTTTTGAGCTTTGGCCTGAGATATTTGAAGTTTCGTATTTCACATTAAATACTAAATCAGCACCAAGCTTATATGCTTCTTCTTTCATTCGTAACAAAGCCTCACGACGAGCTCTGTCTAATAATGATTCATATGTGCTGATTTTTCCGCCAAACAGATTTCTCAAACCCGCGACGAAAGTTTTAAAGTAATCATTCGCTATACATACACTTCCAGAAACCAATACCTGGTCATATTTACCATCTTGTGGTGGCATTCGACTTCCCATAGCGGGTAATTTATTCATTTTCTCTTCGCGTTCAATGAGACTCTTGAAGTGCTTTTTCTCAGCGCGTCTGCCAAAAAAGTATCCAAGAGAGACAAATACAGCGACGTAGATTAACTGTTCCATGTCGTTATCCGATTAAGCTTATTTGAGTATGTCTTATCATCAGTATTTATAAGAAAGATCATCAAGTTATTTATGAAGGATCATCAAGGATGACGGCTGTGCCATAAACATAAATTTCAGCTGCACCAGCTGTAATACTTGAAGTTGAAAAACGTACATTAAGAACTGCGTTAGCACCTATAGCTTGAGCTTGTTCAATCATTCGTTCGGTAGCTTCTTCACGTGACTCTTGCAATAACTCGGTATAAGCCGTTAGCTCACCACCAAACATATTTTTAATTCCTGACATGATATCTCTACCAGCATGTTTAGCACGTACCGAGCTACCCTGTACTAATCCTAAGTGTTTTGTAACTTTTTTGCCTGTCATAAATTCAAGATTAGAAATTAGCATCTATTAATCCTTATAGTGATTATATCTTCAGTGGTTGTAATTGTTATTGGAACTAAGTGTTTGTAACTATAGTTTTATATTATAGCATTTATCCGCTGGCAGATAAGCCTGCAATTGCTTTACGAATTCGTCTAACTGCCTCTTCAAGTGTTTCGATAGAACAGGCAAAGTTAATTCTAATAAAATGAGAGTCACCAAAATATGCGCCTGCAGATATTCCAACGCCTGCATCTTCAAAGAATTTTTCACTATCCATCAGCATTAACGCCGATACATCGACCCAAGCGAGAAAAGTCGACTCTAGCGGAAACATTTTTAAACCAGGGGTAGTATTGATCTCTTCCATCAAATAATCACGATTTTTGCGTAAATGTTCTATTTGCGCCAAACGCCATGGTTCACCATCTTTAAAAGCTGCAGCTGTTGCCACTTGTCCAAGTAAATTTGCTTCTGGCATTTTCTCTAAAACTAACTTTTTATAACGCTTACGTAATCTAGTATCAGCAATAATTGCAAAGCCGAATCCTAAGCCAGCAACATTATACGTTTTACTAGCCGCCATTAAGGTAATGGTGCGTTTTGCAGCATCTTCATTTAAGCTTGCAATAGGAATGTGTTTTTTATCTGCATCAAGAACCAAATCACAATGAATTTCATCTGAGCAAATCAGTAATTCATTACGCTCACAAATGTTATGTAACTGTTCTAGTTCCAGTTGGGTATAAACAACTCCACCAGGGTTATGAGGATTACAAAATAATAAGATTTTAGTGTCTTTCGTTATCGAAGCTTCAAGCGCCTCAAAATCTAAAATCCAGCGGCCATCTTCGAGTAGAATAGGTATGCGAATAGAAGTTCGTTTTGTATTTGAGATGACATAATTAAAAGGAGGATAAATGGTAGCAGGAAGCAAAACAGAGTCACCTTCTTCACCTGCAACCAAACAAGATAAAGTTAATCCATTGACGATGCTACTCAATGGCACAATCCACTCAGGATTAATCTCCCAGTTATGTTGTGTTTTAAGATGATAAACAATCGCTTCTTTAACATCAGCTGAAGGCTGATCTGTATAACCAAAAACACCCTGTGCGACGCGTTCTTGAAGAGCTTCAATAACCACAGGAGCGGTTTGGTAATCAGAATCCGCAATCCAAAGAGGCAAAATATTCCGATCTTTGTATTTGCCCCACTTCACACTAAAGCTATGGTTCTGGTCAATTGGTGTTTCAAAATCCATGTTCAGCCCTTATTTAATATCATGATCAATCAATTTTATTGTTTATAGGTTTTTATTATAAATCTTATTTAGAAGCTACATTTATAAACCCAGACAGCTAAAACGTAAGCAGTTTGTTAGAATTAAGCATCATTAGTAAGTTTTCTAACAATCAAAAAATTATAGAGCGCTAATATGGCACAAACACAGTTGATAATCAGCACCCTTAAAAAAACTTTAAAATTACATGGTAAAACCTATGCAGAAGTTGCCAAACATTTGGCTTTATCAGAAGCCAGCGTAAAACGAATGTTTGCTCAACAAGCTTTTAGTTTAAATCGTCTGGATGCGATTTGTCAGATGATGGACATGGAAATAACGGAACTGATGCAAAGGGTTAATGACTCCACAGCACGTCAAATTAACGAACTCAGCGATGAGCAAGAACAACAATTAGTTAGTGATATAGAACTGTTATTAGTAACTATTTCAGTGATTAATCATTTTACTTTAGAAGAGCTGTTAGAAGCTTATACGCTAAGTGAAACCCAATGTATTCAACATCTTGCGGCTTTAGATCGCCTTAATATTATTGAATTATTACCAAATAATAAAATTAAAATCAAAGTATCACCGAATTTCAAATGGCGTAATAACGGGCATATCCAGAAATTTTTTCGAGAGAATATCGAAACTGAGTTTTTCCATTCTCGCTTCGCTTTGCCTCAAGAAAAGCTTATTGTGTTAAACGGTATGCTATCACAGGAATCGAATGCTATTTTTCAGCGTAAACTAGAACGGCTCGCACGTGAATTTGACGCAATGGCAACCGAAGACAGCACCTTACCATTGGGTGATCGATTGGGTTTTACCGCTGTACTAGCGATGCGCGATTGGCGATTTAGTGTATTTGATCGTTTTCAAAAGAATAGTTAGTGGAAAAGTAATCCGCAAGAAAATGACGGAGAGTACTGAGGACGATCCTAAAGTAATGGTTTCATTATTTTGATCAAAATCATATAGAAGTAGAAGGGTGTCAAAAGATGGAAAATTTATATTCTATATAAATATGTTATATATCTATTTACATAGATATATATTTTGTTATAAATAGAATAGATACGTTCATCTTTTACATTAATAATACAATCAAGGATCAATATGCCTTTTGGTAAAATACGCTTTCTTCATTTATTTTACTTATGTGTATGCTTATCTTTAGCTTCTTGTTCTTTGTTATCACAGTTACCAGATACTAGTGCTGATATAATAAAAAAACTAATAAGTGACAGCGCAAGTTGTAAGGTTTTGAAAGCTGTTCAAGATGATATGCCTTATCAACAGCTATATGAAAATCAGAATAATTCATGTGTCTTAGTCAACAATCGTGAGAGAGAAAGTGGAGATTATTTCACTGATAATCAATGTGTAACTCCTTCGGTTTATTATCGTAAGACTCCTTTTACAGAGTTTTGTGACGATATCAATACTCCGAACAGCAAAGATACGCTCGGAAATGCTGCTTCATGGGAAAATATTCAACAAGGATGGACTCTGTACCCTGGGTTTAGGCTTAATATTGGAACTTTGAGCACTAAAAATAATATTCAACCCTATATGACACGCGTTAAATACCGTTCTATTCCCGTATCAAGAGGCAGTGGTTCGTGTGAATTAGAAATGCGTATTTATAAAAATAATATTAATGAACAAGGCTTAAAACCTCTGTTAGCAACTCACGGAGGTGGTTGGAAGTTTCGAGGTCTAAGTTTCACGGGGTTAGAAAATCAAATATCTCATTTTACCAATCAAGGTTTTGTCGTTTTTGCTCCTTTTTATCGTTTATCAGGGGAGAAAGATGGTAATGAAGAATGTAATGGAGCTAGTTGGGATGAGCCAATAAGTGATGTAGAAGCAGCTCTGCAATGGGTCAAAACCAATGGCGCTAATTATGGCAGTAATGACAGCCAAAAGACTAATTTGTTAGGAGGGTCGGCAGGTTCTCATTTGTCTCTGTGGTTATATACTTATTTTACGCAGGATATCGGGAAATCAATTTTCCTTTACCCTCCGGCAGATCTAGCTTCCTATATAAGTGAATTCAGAGCGACTCCAGAGGAAGAAGAGGGGGAAGATATTCTATCGCTTTATTTAGGCCAACCATTTTCAACTATTAATATAAGCTCAGAGAAAGTAGTTAAAAATAGTTTTCCTCCGGTTATTGTTAATAATCCAGAAGCATACCCCCCAGCTTTTATCATTCATGGAGTGGCTGATACACTCGTTCCATCTTCTCAGTCAGTAAGATTGTGTAATGCATTAGCAGGGGATATAAACAACGGCCCAGCAATAAATGATGGAGGTGACAGTAATAGTATTTTTCGTAAAAAATACCAATGTGGTGATCAGTCAACTTTATCTCTAATAGCAGAAGGTAAACATGGATTAGATGCTTGTATTCCTTTTGTCTCTTGTCCGGCAGGTTCATATAGGAGTCAACAGGTCATCAAAGAAACAATGAGAGAAGCACTTCAATGGATTAAATCGGATTAAGTCTATGAATAATATAATCAACATGAAGATATCCGCTATTTTCTTATATTTACTGTTAACTTTATCGTTGAGTTCATGCAGCAATATTTCAGATTCTTTTAGTCCTGAAGCTAAGGTTTATTATGGCCCGATTATCAGAACCAGTAAGAAATTCTATCCATTAGAAGTTAATAAATCTATTAGTTTAGATGCCTCTAGCAGTAGTCACAGTGATAAAACGGTTACCAATCTCAGTTTTTTATGGACGCTTACAAGTGCGCCAATAGGATTTAAATTAGATAATAAAAGCACATGGCAAAGTCAAAATGCTGTTACTACATTCAGAGCTAATATTGGAGGTGAATATAAATTTAAATTAACGGTTAGTGATCCTAAAAGTAATAGCATTAGTAGCATCATTACTCTGAATACAATAGAGCAATTACCAACTGTTAGTTTTTTAGCAATAGGTGATATGGGCAAAGGTAGTGAACAGCAATATAGAGTAGCCAAGGCAATGAAAAACTATTGTGCTTCGCAAAACTGTGATTTTGTTATGGGACTAGGTGATAATATTTATGCTGCTGGCGTTTCATCTGTTAGTGATAAACAGTTTGTTACAAAATTTGAAAATCCTTATAAAGACATTTCTATACCTTTTTACATGGTACTTGGAAATCACGACAATTCTGGTTTATTTGATGGTGATGGTAGTTTTAATTTTAGAGGAAATCTTCAAGTTTTATATTCTAGGCAGAAAAATCGCCCTAGTGAAAAGTGGCAAATGCCAGCACGTTATTATCAAGTTCAATTTCCAGAAGTAAATCAAGTTGAGAACAAGCTACTAGATATTTATGGACTAGATTCAACTCCTTTAACAAGTTTGCATGATCCAAGTTCAGAATTTAATTTACAAAAGGTTAGTAAAAAACAAGGAGAATGGTTTAAAAGTAAGGTCGATCCAAGCCTTAGTCACTGGAAAATTGCATTCTCTCATCATCCTTATCTATCAAATGGTGAACATGGTAATGCAGGAAAATATGATAAGGCTGATTTAGCGAATGGGGGATATGTCATTAAACGAGTTGCTGGCGTTTATTTCAAAGAATTTTTAGAGACTTATGTATGTGGTGAGGTTGATCTATTCCTATCTGGACACGATCATACTTTGCAAGATTTAAAAACAACCAATCAATGTGGTAAAACTGAATTTATTGTATCAGGAGCAGCTGCTAGTACCACCACACTTGAAAAGAACAGAAATCCGAGTAATTGGCAAAGTGATGAACTTGGTTTTTTTCATATCCTTGTTAAAGCCAATAGCATAATAATTAAAGGGATAAATGTTCATGAAGATGGAACATTCATAATAAAGCATCAGAGAATATTGACTAAATAACGAGCACTATCAAGTTAGTTGATTAAAAAAAAAATGATAAACTTGCTAGCTTTTTGTAAACTCTATTTACATATTTAAATAAAAACAAATACTACGTAAAAGTAGGGGGGTGTCTTCTAGACTATATCAATTCAGCATCTGTAATGATCTCAACTAAGGCTGGTCCTGGATGAGCAATAGCCTCAGCAAACACTGCTTCTAATTGATCTGGGTCAGTTACGCGATATCCTTTAGCTCCACATAATTTTGCATATTCTGAAAAATCAGGATTATGTAAGTCAGTTTTCCATACTGGCCATTCCCCCGCCATTTGTTCTTTCGAGATTTTCCCCAATTGAGAATTGTTTAATAAAATATGCGTAATATCCATATCATATTTAACAGCGGTGGTTAATTCACCCATGTATTGGCCAAATCCGCCATCGCCACTAATAGAGATGACTTTTCTTCCTTTGTATTCAGCTTGATCTTGCGTGGCAGCCCAAGCCCCCATTGCAGCAGGAAGAGAGAAGCCAATTGAACCGAGATAGCCAGACATCAAAATTCGTTGGTTCTCACACTCAAAATAACGACCAAATGAATAGGTATTATTCCCAACATCTGCAGCTATAACGGCATCATTTGGAACGGTACTATTTAATGCTTTAAACACTAAGGATGAATTTATACCGTTACCTTTGTCATCTAATAAACGACGTTGTTTTTCTGTACGCCAAATGTCCCAGCGTTGTTTGATTTCAATTGTTTGATCTTCTGTGTGTTCAGTATCCGCTAAGTTCTTTTGCAATAACTCAGTCGTTATTCCTATTTCTCCCCAAACAGGGACTTCAATTGGATGGAATTTACCTAAAGCCATACGCTCAAAATCAACCTGTATAATTGGTCTTTTAGGAGTGATCCCTGTGTGATTAGAAAACGATGCACCCAATGCAATAATCAAGTCACATTCATTCATAAACCAACTAGCAACGGGTGTTCCAGATCGACCTAATACGCCTGCCGCATTAGCATGATGATCTGAAATTTGTCCTTTAGCTTTGAAGGTTGTTAGTACAGGGCACTTTAAGGTTTCAGCTAAGCTAATTATTGCAGGCATAGAATCCCTGGCGCCATAACCTACAATAATAATCGTGCGTTTAGATTTTTTGATGAGAGCTAAACACTGCTTAAGTGATTCTGCACTAGGTGTAATGAGTGAGTCTGAAATTCGTCCTGTCGGTGCACCTGCCTGAGCCGAATCATCAGCAGGCAAAGTTTGAACATCATCAGGAAAAATAAGATGTGCAACATCACGTTCGACAATCGCATTTTTACAGGCAAGCGTCATTAATTCGGCATGTTTAGACGTATGTAAAACAGTTTGACTAAATTTAGCTACAGGAGCAAAAGCTGATGCGAGATCTATTTCTTGAAATGCTCCAGGGCCTAAAACTTGAGCATCAACTTGACCTGTTAAAGCAAGCAAAGGTGCTCTATCAACTTTGGCATCCCATAAACCTGTCATTAAATTAGTTGCACCGGGTCCTGCGATAGATAAACACGCAGCTGGTTTCCCTGTGAGTTTTGCATAACCCGAACATGCAAAAGAGGCTGCACCTTCGTGCCTGATACCATAAAAATTCAACCGACCTTTTTCTTCTTGCAAACGCAATGCATCCGCCAAACCGAGATTGGAGTGACCAACCATGCCAAATACACTGGTGATTCCCCAGTTAGTCATGGTTTCAGCCATTACATCTGTCACAGTGGTTTGCTCGTTGTCTTCCTCTTCTAAACCAACATAAATACCATCTTCACGAACGTCAACGGGATACAATGTTTGTCCAGAATCTTCATGTCCACCCGGAGGTCTACCTGTTTGGGGGTCGAAATCCCAGCCATGCCAAGGACACCTTAACCAGCATTCGCCTTTATCATCTGTTTCTATAGAGCCTTCACCTAATGGACCACCTTGATGCGGACAATGATTATCCATGGCGGTGTATTTATCATTTACATTCGTCAGTGCTAAAGTTTGAACTCCAGCGACAACCGTTTTCACGCGTTTATCAGCAAGTTCGTTTAAATCAGCAACGCGAAACCATTCTATTTTTTTCTCTTCCATAGTCTTAGCTCGGTAGTCATAGTTTTATGTGATTGATAATTAATCATAGTAGAGATCGGAGAAATATTTTTGATATGGGTCAAATGGAAAAGTATCTAAAAGTAGGGTGGTGTCTTTTATTAAGCCATATTATTTGTACAAGACTATCAGCCATTGCATAATCCCGATTGAATTCATTTTTGGTTACTTCATGCGCTTTTTTCAATTCATTTTATTATTGGCTGTTTCATTACCAATATTTTCCGCTGAGGATGAGCAAGAGATATTTCTTGGCATAAACACTGCCGATGTTCGTGAAGATACCTCTAGTGTACAGTTCCTTAATCTATTTAGATCTGCGATTCCACTTAACGAAACCGTGCCGTGGGCAAGTAAAAAAGAAGTTACCTATGATGAGAACGGTTGGCCAAATGATTTAAAAGGAAAGCAGGCAGGTACTAAATTTCTAAATAGGCTACCTGAAGATACCGTTGAAGATGGTTTTTTTACGGTACTTTATGATGGCGAAGGTGAAATGTTTTATGGCAACGATGCGCGTTTAGTTGTACACCGTCCGAACAAAGACATCATTGAAATACGAGCAGGCAAAGATAAAATTCTAAACGCTTCATTGTTTATCAAAAAATCGAATCCTGAAAACTATGTGCGCAATATTCGTATTTTGCCTGAAGGTGGAGTTTGTAAAGGTGTTCAGCATATTCGAGTAAAATCACCTAAAGACTGTGCTGAAGATGAATACTTATCGTTTGAAGAGAACCATTTGAATCCATGGGCTAAAGAGCAGCGTGAAAAGCTAGCAAAAGGACTAGAAGATAAAAAAGAAGCTGATCTTGATAAAAAACAAGATCAAGATAAAAAAATAACTAAAGATGATTCAAAAGAAGATAAGAAAAATAAAGCTGAAGTAGCGGAAGTTAAAATCGATTCTAAAAAGAAAGACGAAACTAAAGATAAAAAACTAACAGACAAGAAATCCTCAGAGATAAAAATTACTGAAACTGAGGAAAAAGATAAATCTGATAAAACTTCAAAAGAAGACGAAGCAAAGAAAGACAAGGCTAATAAAGAAGATGCAGTAACTGATAAAGGCGATAAGGTTAATGAAATAGGAAAAGACAAAGACAAAGATACTTTCGTCATAAAAGGCTTCAGTGACCCAAGTAAAGCATTGCTATTCAACCCTGAATATCTCAATTTCATGAAAGACTTCCAGATGGTTCGTTATATGAATATGTCTGGCATGACGCGCAATCCAGTAGTTGATTGGGACAAGCGTAACACTATGAAGAAAGCCACTTGGGGTGGAAAATATGGTTCCCGTGGCGCACCTGTCGAAGTGATGGTGGCCTTATCCAACCAGATTGATGCCTATCCCTGGTTTTCGATGCCCTATAAAGCCAGTGATGATTACATCACTAAATTTGGCGAATACGTAAATGAAAACCTTAAACCAAAACTAAAAGCCTATATCGAATACAGCAATGAAGTGTGGAATCCTATATTCATTCATCATGACTATGCGATTGCAGAAGGCATGAAGCAGAAGTTAGATAAGAAGAAATCCCAAGCTGGTTACAAATGGTATTCCAAACGTAGTGTTCAAACCTTTAAATTATGGGAAGACGTTTTTGGCAGCACCGATCGATTGATTCGTGTGATGGGAAGTTGGGCCAGTAACCAAATTATGTCGAGTACCGTCTTGAAATACAAAGATGCATACAAGCATACCGACGCTTTAGCTATTGGACCTTATTTTTCAGCGCATCCGAGAGTATTACGCCGTACCAAAACAGTTGATGATGTATTCAAAGCCATGCTGGATAAAAAGACAAAATGGGGAATGGAATCCACGGTTAACTACATCAAAAAACAAGCTAAAGTTGCAAAATCATATGGTGTTGACTTAGTTGCTTATGAGGGTGGACAACATCTGGTTGATTGGAATACTCGCAAAGCAGATGAGCACCCTAATCAATTGCTTTATGCCGCCAATCGTGACCCACGCATGGGTATTCTCTATGATGAAATGATGAACGAATGGCAGCGCGCAGGTGGTAAATTATTTGTCGCATTTTCAGCACCGCGCATTTATAGCTGGTACGGCAGTTGGGGTATTAAAGAACATATACGTCAAGCCCGTTCTGATGCGCCTAAATACGATTCATTAATGCGCTATTTGAGTTCGCGTTTATACCCAAAGCAGTTACCGCAACCGGGTATTAATCAACAAGAAATCTCAGATATGGGTGGCATAGTCAAAAACATCAAAAGTCCTTATGCCAAAACACCACAAATGATCTGGGATATGAGTCATCAACAACAAATAAAAACAGGTTTAAAAGATAATAATCCACGAGATATTGATGCTCATTGGCAAGCCAATTGGGACACTAAAAATCTTTATATCAGCTTTGCTATTAATGACGATGATATTCAAACGGGTGATGAAATAACATTAACGCTTGATACCACTACTGCCGCAGAAGATTTGGAAAAAGAGAAGAAACAAGAAAAACTGGACATAGCCAATGAAAAAGCCTTACTCGAAAAACAGAAAAAAGCCAAAGCATTACGAAAGATAGAATACGAACGCATTGCCAAAGAGAAAAAAGAAAAAGTAGCAGCCTTAGCTAATAAAGAAGAAAAGGCAAAAGAAGATGCTGAAAAAGCAAAGCTAGATAAAAAGTCGAATGAAAAAACAATAGTGAAAAAAGTAGAGAAAAAGACAGTAGATATGTCGAAAGTAAAAGACTCAACTAAAGCTGATAGCAAAGATAAGAAAGATGTTATCAAAGAAGAAAAACCAGTAACCAAAGATGATAAAGCCGTAAGTAATGATGAAAAGGCTGTTAACACATCAGAGAAAGAAACAAAAAGTGTTGTTTCTGCGATCGAAGCTGAAATGAAGAAAGCTTCTAAGTCGACTAAAGATAAATTAGTTAAGAAAGAAGAAAAAGTAACTGAAACTAAATCAGAAAACCCCAAAGATGAAAGTGAAAATACAGAGGTTAAAGAAGAGGATACAGAAACAGCAAATATTGAAACCACTAAAGAGACTGTAGCAGAAATAGAAACCGACTCTGAAAAAGGTGTTAAGCAAGAACCAGGCTTAAAGAAATCATTCGCAGAAAATGTGATTACTTTTACACTGACACCTCTCGATGAATTAAACAAACAATCGCGAATTACCCTAAGTGATTCAGGCTATTTAATAAACGTTGCGATTCCATGGTCAGAGATTTATTACGAAACAGATATGGCTGATATACAAATGAAAAGCGGAGATCGTTTGGGGATTAACATTGTAGTTAAAGATTACGATAAAGATGAAAAAGGCAATAAAGAACTGATCTCAGCTGATACGAGCTTGCCTTTACCTAAGTTGATTTTGAAGAATACTTTGTTTGAGTAATTGATGAGAATAGGAGGCGTCAAAAGACATCCTCTTACTTTTGATGCTTTTTAAGTGCTAGTTTAATTTGGGTTTTTAAAAATTTATTATATTTTTAAATGGATATTAAAAGTATCCCTTATCTTTTTATCAATATTTTTATCTAAATAATCAGGATGGTAAGTATCAAAAACATGTCGCACTTGCGAATTCGCTCGTTGCCACATATCTGTTGCACCTTGTTCTTCCCAGGTTCGTGGTTGTTCGCGGTCAGTCAGTTTTGAAGGCCAAAAGTAATCCTTCTCCATAGATTCCATTGTGTGTTCGGTTCCTAAGAAGTGTCCATCGCCATAGACCGATTCCTTAATGGCTTCAAAGCCCAGCGTTTCTTCTGTGACTTCAATACCGCGAAGCACTCTATTTACTTGCGATAACATTTCATCATCAATAACAAAAGATTCAAAAGAGGCACCTAATAGACTAGCTGTCATCCCACTGGATTCATACACCATATTTGACCCTGCCAAACCAGCGGCTAATGAAGACATAGCCTTTTCGATACCCATTTGTGCATCGACAGCTTTGGCATCGCTCATGCTACTAGCACATCCAGAGGGCAGCCCTAACCAGTTTGATATCTGAGATGCAGCAGCGTTCAGTAAAGTACTTTCGCCTCCACCGCCACAAAATGATCCACTTCTAAGGTCAATTACTAAAGGCCAATTAGAAAAAATCATTGGATAACCAGGCGCAAATACATTCACTAAGACTAAACCAGCTAAGGTTTCCGCTAAGGTAGAAGACAGCATGCCAGCAATGGTAGCAGGCGATGTAGCACCTGATTGTGCGGCAATAATGTTATTGATGGGTACGCCACGACGAATACAAGCTAAAGTCACTTCAACGGCATCTTCACCATATCGAAGCGGTGAAATAAGAGGACTGATATG
>CALISP010000063.1 GCA_938041705.1 uncultured Cocleimonas sp.
CACCAACGTAGTAGCCATTACTAAAAAGATCACCACGACCAGATGTTGTATTATCGACGTAATTTGTAGATGCTTTTGTATAATCAAATGCTTTTGGCAGTTCTGCATGAACGAATGAGAATGTAGCAAAAGAAGATATAAGTCCCATCACAATGAGTGACTTACGAAAAGTCGAATGAGTAAATTTCATTTGTAGCCCCGTTATTATTGTTATTCTTTTTTGTTATTTTAAGGCATGTAGGTAAGAGGGTAAACTAAGACTGGATAAGCGGTTAATAAGGTAATTGATTAATATACGTTTGATATAGACGTTTTCCTTGCGCAATTGTCCCTTTTGCAGTTAGGTGAGTAACATCAGACTTTTCCAAACCATGCATGCTTACGAACGTTATAGTCTTGTCTTCATAGCTAAGTTTAAGTTGAGCATCAACTATTTGAGGTTGAAGTTGTACTCTAGGATGTTGCTCATCAACACTCAATATCACAGGTAAATCTGGTTGGCGTAGGACATTGTTGCGAAGATGCGTAAGTAACTTTTTCAAATGCCAGTAATATTCTTGCGCTAGTTGAGGGTTATTGGCATCACTTTCGCCTTGAATCCATACAAAGGCCTGTGGCACTACAATATGTCCTTGATTTTCTAATTGCTGAATAGCATGTTTTAAATGGACTACCATATCGTCATACTGACCACGATGACCAGGCGCTTTCCATTCTGTTTTGATACTGCTGCTGCCAGAGCTATATTTGAAAATTGCAAGATTTAAATTTGCTCGTTTTAGTGCACGAGCAAAACTGACCTCAGGACCAAAATGACCTTGCTTAAAATGTCCTAATTGTGAATTTAAAGTTTGCCAATTATCATTCGAAGAACTGTAATTTAATGCTTTAAAATAGAAAGGAATTTTAGTGTCTAAGTTTTGTCTATCAATTGGATATTGTGCAGCATCACTTCGCCAGCCTTGCATATTCGACTGTCCAGCCATGATAAATAAATCTATCTGTTCTGCCTGAGCAGTAATTGTAAAAAGGTGTAAAGATAAACACAGAAGGAATTTCTTCGAATATGATGGCATTTAAATATCTCAAATATTGTATGTGGCTATGTTAACAATGCTAAGTTATTCTTTTCAAGGCGTTTTTGATTAATAGTTATTTTTAGATGATCAAAACCTTCAGATAAACCATTTTCATGTTAAAAAGTATAAAACCACATAAAAGTGGGGAGGGTGTCTGTTTAAATACGGTTATTCACATATAATTAACGAGTGGTGTCATACACCCAAACTATAAATTCTTAATTCTACTTTAGACGGCTTTTTAATGTTAAAAATTATAATTCCAATTGCAGTGCTTATTGGTGCAGTATTTTTCGGAAAATTTCTCATCGCAACAGGTCCAGAAGCAAAAAAAAGACCATTTGTTCAGCGTTTGCCTGTTGTAGAAGTTTTACCTTTAAAAGCTCAAGAATATACGATTTATATACAAGCTTCAGGTATTGTTACTGCTGGTACTGAAAGTAATTTAGTTGCGGAAGTTTCAGGTCGAGTTGTTAGTATTTCAGATAATTTTAATGAAGGCAGTTACTTCGATAAAGATGAAGTACTATTACAAATTGATCCATCCAATTATCGAAGTGCAGTAGATATTGCTAAAAGCGAATTAGAAGTTAATAGAGCCAGTTTAAAACAGCTCAAAGCAGAAGAAAAAAGTAATCTTCGTTCTATTCAATTAGCCAAGAAGAATCTTAATATTGGTAATGAAGAACTAGCGCGTTTAAGAGCTCTATTTAAACGTAGAACTATTTCAAGATCGGCTTTGGATTCTGAAGAACAACGTATTAATCAATTACAACAAAGCTTACAGAATCTTCAAGGTTCTCAAAATACATACGCCAGTCGCAAAATAGCTACGCAAGCTCGTATTAACTCGAGCAAAGCAAGAATAAACCAAGAGTCTTTAACATTATCAAGAGCAACGATTAAAGCTCCTTATGCGGGTAGAGTGCTCACTAAAAATGCAGATATCGGGCAATTTGTAACTACAGGTTCAATGCTCGCCGAAACCTACGCGACTGAATTTGTAAATGTCGAAATACCTCTGTCATTAAATCAATATGAATTATTAGGGATGCCAGAGGCATTTAAAAATAAAAAAATTAGTTCTACTGTGTTGCCGACAGTTACACTAACTAATGCAGACAGTATTCGCAAAGATAGTTGGCTAGGGCAGGTAGTAAGAACAGGTGCAGCTTTAGATGCTCAAAGTAGACAAATAAACGTTATCGTTCGTGTTGATAATCCTTATGAAGCTCGTGAAGGAATTAGCTCACCAATAAGAATTGGTCAATATCTTAAAGCACGAATTAAAGGAAAGACATTTAATAATGTCTACGCTTTACCGCCAGTAGGGGTCATTTATAATCGAGAGATTAGACTATTAAAAGATGGCAAAATAAAAATAGTTCCAATCGAGGTAATTTGGAATTCTACAGATGCCACTGTCATTCAAACTGATAGTAATATTGAAGGTGAGCAGCTGATATTAACAAATCTCGCTCAAGCAGTTAATGGAATGTCTGTATTAACTTTAGAAGAACAAAGTAAACAAAATAAAGACCGTGCTAAAAAACAAAAGATGCAAAAACGCCAAAAAGAAGAACAGTCAAAAGTTGATATTGAGGAACGTAAAAAATCTAGAATTATACCTGATGTAATTTCTAGAGATTCAATGGATAAAACGCCAGCAAAACAGCTACAGTTAAATATCGATAGTCAAAATAAGAATAAAGAGAACTAAAATGGCTAATCAAAATTCAGCGCCTAAAGATCAAGATTACAACACAGGTATCATAGCTTGGTTTGTAAGAAATCCAGTTGCTGCCAATATTATGATGGTTTTGATTATTGTGTCTGGATTGTATGCAATTACAAAAAAAATCCCATTAGAGACTTTTCCATCATTTGAACAAGATGTAGTCAATATTACGGTTACCTTCCCTGGGGCAACAGCTAGTGAAGTTGAAGAGGGTATCGCTATTCGCATAGAAGATGCTATCGGTGATTTACCTGGTATTGAACGTATTTACAGTGATGCATCTGAAGGAAGAGCTTTAGTTAGGGCTGAAATTCGAAAACAATATGATACGACAAAATTACTAAATGAAATTAAATCCAGAGTTGATGGTATTTCATCCTTTCCAGAAAACGCAGAAAGACCCAATGTAGAACAGTTAATAAGAACGCGGCAAGTAATCACAGTAGTCGTTATTCAAGAAAATTCTGATGAAGTAGCACTTCGCACCGTTACTGAACAAGTAAGAGATGAGATAAGAGCGTTACCTAATATTACTCAAGTATCTATGGGCGGCATTAGACCCTGGGAAATTAGCATAAATATCCCAGAAACTTCTTTACGCCAGTATGATCTGACACTAGATGATATTGCTCGAATTATTAGAAATGCTTCTAGAGATATTCCTGGTGGAACTATCAAAACAGAATCTGGTGATATTTTAGTCCGTGCAATAGGACAAGCTTATCGAAAAGATGATTTTGCTAAAATACCAATAATAAGTAGCAACAATGGCACTAGTATTACACTTGATCAAATAGGAACGATCAATGATGGATTTACCGAGGATCCTCTTTACAGCAAATTTGATGGTCAAAATGCTGCCTTTATAAATGTTGCAAGAGTTGGTGACCAAAACGCAATTCAAGTTGCTGATGAAGTAAAAGAATACATAGCCACTCGCGGTGAAACGTTACCAGCAGGATTAAAACTATCCTATTGGAGTGATAGTTCTAAAACTGTAAAAGCTCGTCTTGATACGCTTACTAGAAGTTTAATTCAAGGCATAGGCTTGGTATTGTTATTGCTGGCACTTTTCCTTCGTCCTTATTTAGCTTTCTGGGTGAGTATAGGTATTCCAATAAGTTTCCTTGGAGCGTTAGCACTAATGCCCTATCTAGGTATGACTCTCAATTTAGTTAGTATGTTTGGCTTTATTCTTGTATTAGGGATAGTGGTCGATGATGCAATTGTTACGGGAGAAAACGTTTATTCACATTTGCAAAAAAATGGTGATCCACTTAGGGCAGCCATAGAAGGAACTCAACAGATTGCGACTCCAGTTACTTTCGGTGTTTTGACTACAGTAGCTGCTTTTTTGCCTTTGTTGCTAATAGAAGGTCGTCGAGGCCCTATATTTGCACAAATTCCGATGGTCGTAATTCCCGTTTTGTTGTTTTCATTAATAGAATCAAAATTTGTTCTTCCTTCTCATTTGCGTCATATGAAATTACAAAGGGACACATCCAAATTAAATATTTTGACTCGTGTTCAACGCAAGATTGCAGGCAGTTTAGAATGGTTCATTAATAACATTTACCGTCCTTTTTTAGATTTTACACTTAATTGGCGTTATCTTACTTTATCGGTATTTATTACAGTGCTAATACTGGCAGTATCCATCGTAATTAGTGGTCGATATAAATATACTTTTTTCCCAAGAATAGAAAGTGAAATTATATCTGCCACAATAGAAATGCCAGAGGGTACTTCTATAGTAACCACTGAAAAATATGTAAACAGAATGGTTGCCGCTGCTGAGGCTCTACAGGCTAAATATATTGAGCCAGTTTTAGAAGTTGATGCAGAATCGGAACAAAACCTTAATGAAATTGAAAAAATCAATCTTAAAGAACAAAGTAATGACCCATCTTCTAAGCAAGGTAAAAAACTCATTCAGCATATACTAGTAACTGTCGGAAGTGCAGGTAGACGTCCTAGTGGAAGTTCTGGTGTCTCAAACGTAGCAAAAGTAACTTTTGAAACAATTCCTCCAGAGCAACGTAAAATCAAAATCAGCTCTCGAATACTCGTTGCTGAATGGAGAAAACTAATAGGCCCCATTCCGGGGGTAAAAGAATTAAGTTTTCGTGCAGAATTAGGGCGAGGCGGAGAGCCAATTGATGTGCAATTAAAAGGCAATGACTTTACAGTTTTAAATGAAGTTGCCTTGAAAGTAAAAGATAAACTAAGCGAATATGATGGATTATTTGATATTCGTAATAGTTATGAGGGCGGCAAAGAAGAAGTTCAGTTGCGTATTAAACCTTCAGCGGAACAGCTAGGATTAAATCAAAGTAGTCTAGGGTTACAGGTAAGGCATGCTGTATTCGGTGCTGAAGCACAACGAATTCAACGAAATCAATCCGAAATACGTGTCATGGTGAGATCACCAAAAGAAGAGCGATATGCTTTATCTGATTTACAGAATCTTAGGATTCGTACATCAACTGGTGCACAAGTACCATTAAGTGAAGTAGCTGATATTGAAATAGGTCGTGGTTCATCAACTATTGCGAGAGTTGATAGGCAAAGAATTATCAATGTTACTGCAGATTTAAATAAAGATAAGATATCAGCAACAACTGTTGTCGCCGATTTAAAGAAATGGTTTCCAACTATCGCTGCAAACTACCCTGGCGTTTCGTTTGATATGGAAGGAGAGCAAAGAGAGCAACGTAAGTTTGCTGGTAGCTTACAGTTAGGGTTTGGTATTGCGTTAATTATTATTTACATTCTCTTAGCCATTCCATTTGGCTCGTACTTTCAACCCCTAATGGTTATGAGTGTTATTCCATTTAGTATCATTGGGGCTTTAGGCGGTCATGCCATTATGGGCTTGAGTTTGAGTATCAGTAGTATTATGGGTTTGCTGGCTTTAATAGGAGTTGTAGTAAACGATTCCTTGGTATTGGTAGACTATGCTAATAAACGCATTAAGGAGGGTATGAGTATAAGTGACGCGGTTAGAGTATCCGGCGGAGCTAGGTTTAGACCAATCTTGTTAACGTCCTTAACAACATTTGCGGGTCTGACACCTTTAATAACCGAAAAAAGTACACAGGCTCAATTCTTAATACCGATGGCAGTGTCTTTAGGCTTTGGAATACTTTTTGCAACTTTACTTACTTTGGTGCTAATTCCAACGCTATATTTGATTGTTGAAGATATAAAATGGTTTTTACAAAAAGTAGCGAATTTCTTTATTGCTAAACCAGCAGAGCAAGTTACAGATTAGTTGACTTGCTTTATGTAAGAAGCCACTCAATGTTCTATTGATAAACACCTCATTTAATAAGCTATTAAGTTATTTATAAATTGGCTTATTGGTAACTGAGTAAACGCATATATTGCTATACCTAATAAAACAAATATCAAAGCATAAAAAGAAATTTTAAATAACCAAGTTGCTGGTTTAGGTACTTCGCCATAGCTATTTAATCCATTTGTTCCAGGAATAAGTGAAAAAATAACATTAGCAAAAGGAACAATAGCTAATATAGCCATTGAGCTACTTTTATTAAAATCATGACAACGCTGGATAGTTAAATGTACCATCATCCAAACAGCTGCAATAATGCCTAGTCCCATAATTCCATAAAAAACTGAATTACTTGCAAAAGGTAGATATGAAGCTAATGCTGCAACGGTAGCAATAGCCCAAAAAATTAATACAGGTAGTATCGTTGAGTAAACAAAATATCGTTTTCTGCCAATGCGGCCTTGTGTAGAGAGTAAGTCTACATCACTGTATCTCTGATCAGAATTATTTATATAATTCATGTTGTAGTCCTGTGACATCGTAATTTCCTTATAATGATTATTATTTTAAAAAACTATTTGTAACCTAAAATATAGATCTAGATATTAAAAATCCTATCTCTAATAAACTATCTCTAATACAAAGTGTGGAGCTGGGTGCAGTTTGTCAAATTGGTTCATGTAAAGATTCACTGACACGGATAAGCGGTCTAGATCCTTCGAATAAGTGGTCAATTATTGATCTTAATTATTTAATATTGTTTTTCAAATACTGATTATTTTTATAACTTGTTTAAATAAAAATATTAATACTTTAAATAAACGTTAAACACGTCAATTTAGATTCAAAAAGTAAAAGCCCAAGTATATATAATAGTCACCACTCAACTTATTGGCTATTTATACCTACTTGAAGAAAACGTTTATTTATTAGTAAATTTATCAGTGTTTATCGTGAGGGCTCTAAGGTCATATTATTTTGGTTAATACCTACTAGACTGTATAATTAATACTAATAATCAATCATTTAAAATGAGTAAAGTATGTCAATTGCACCTGTAATGTTAGATCTAGAAGGATTAGAGCTTAGCAATGAAGAAACTGAAATCCTTGGACATCCTCTAACAGGTGGCGTTATTTTTTTTAGTCGTAATTATGAATCCGTTAAACAACTATCGTCGTTAATTCAGTCCGTACGAAAAGTAACTAATTTGTATGAAAAAGACCTTTTGATAGCAGTAGATCATGAAGGAGGGCGGGTACAACGTTTTCGCTCTGAATTTACTGAGTTACCGGCCATCGCAACCTTAGCTGACTCTCAAGACCCATCACAAAAAGCCTTCTCTCATGGTTGGTTAATGGCTTCAGAAGTGAGAGCTATGGATATCGATTTCAGCTTTGCTCCAGTGCTTGATATTAATTATGGCGTTAGTGGTGTCATTGGAGATCGTTCTTTTAACCGGGATCCCGAAGTAATATCTAAATTAGCCAGTGAATATATAAAAGGTATGCGTGAAGCAGGTATGGCATCTACCGGTAAACATTTTCCGGGTCATGGTGCTGTGGTTGAAGATTCTCATCTTGAAATTCCCATTGATCGTCGTACAAAAGAACAGATTTGGAAAGAGGATATTATTCCTTTTACTGAACTCATAAAACAAGGGTTAGATGCGATCATGCCAGCACATGTTATTTATGAAGCATTGGATGATAAGCCTGCAGGTTTTTCATCGTATTGGTTACAACAAGTATTACGTAATGAATTAAAGTTTGAGGGGGTAATCTTTAGCGATGATCTCAGTATGGAAGGTGCATCAGTTGCTGGTGGTTTTGCGAATAGAGCAGAAGCAGCTATGACTGCTGGTTGCGATATGATTTTAGTTTGTAATAATCGTAAGGGTGCAATAGAAGTCCTGGACAATGCTACCATTAAACAAACTGCAAAATCAGCACAACGCTTATTACGAATGAAGGGAGTATCTTTTATGAATCGTTCATCATTATTAAACAGTAAACGTTGGGCTGAAAGTGTAGAAGAAATGACTTACTTAGCTTAGATCACAGTTTTAATAAGTATTAATTAAGTATTTAAAAGACACCCCCCCACTTTTAAGCATAATGTACGTTTCCAGGACGAAATTAAGCTTCAAAGCTTGATAAATAGCCAAGATAACCACATAGTTAATCCATGTTTAAACTATTCTTATTCCCTTTTTTTTTATTACTTTGTGTAATTATTTTTATCATTGT
>CALISP010000064.1 GCA_938041705.1 uncultured Cocleimonas sp.
TTGAAGAAGATAAAATAGAGGGTATGTTAGCAGCAAATAAAATACTGCTTGATGAAGCGGCTATTTTACAAGGTGGTGACAAAAAAGCCGTAACTGATACATCTTCCAAAGAAAACGATCCAATAAGCCCAACAATTGAATTCGATGATTTTGCTAAAATCGATTTGCGTATCGTCAAAATATTAAATGCAGAACATGTTGAAGGCGCAGATAAATTATTACAACTTACTCTAGATCTTGGTGATGACAAAGGCCAACGCAATGTTTTTGCTGGAATCAAGTCAGCGTATGAGCCAGAAGAGTTAATTGGAAAAATGACAGTAATGGTAGCAAATCTTGCACCACGTAAAATGCGTTTTGGACTATCAGAAGGTATGGTTTTAGCCGCAGGACCTGGAGGAAAAGATATTTATGTATTGAATCCAGACGATGGTGCCGTACCTGGTATGCGAGTCAAATAAAGACAAGTTAGAATAAACAAAAATCTATCTTGTTTATAAGATTACACCTCCCTACTTTTGATACTTTTATATTGGATGAACTAAGTTATTCATAAAAATGGGTTATTTGAAGTGGGGGATTTAAACGTCTGTAAATAAATTAGTTTCAACTATCAACTAGCTTGAAATTAATGAAATGCTTTACAGTTGATCTAGTCTTTATTTTATTAAGATTCTTTTAGGTTATCTCTGAACCAATCTAATAATCCTTTTGTAGAGCTATCATGCTCAAATAAATCTTCATCACTCTCCAATTCATCCAAAATATCGTTTGCTAGTTTCTTACCTAACTCAACACCCCATTGATCATAAGAATTCAAATTCCAAACAATGCCTTGAACAAATATTTTATGTTCATACATCGCTAATAACGAGCCCAATGCTCTTGGTGTCAATTTTTTAATAACGATTGAATTACTTGGCTGGTTACCTCCAAAAATCATATGCGGAAGACGATTTTCTGCTTTATGTAATTCAATATTAGCATCAGCTAACTGTTGGCGTGTTTCCTCTATATCACGGCCTTTCATTAAAGCCTCGGTTTGTGCAAGGAAGTTAGATGCTAAAATTTGTGAATGGTTATCGTGGTTTCCATGAGATTGAACTGAAGCTATGAAATCGGTAGGAATAAGACGAGTACCTTGATGAAGCAACTGATAAAAAGCATGTTGTCCATTTATACCTTCAGCACCCCAAATAATCTTACCTGTTGAGTAGGTCGCTTGACGACCTTCTCGATCTACAGATTTACCATTACTTTCCATATCTGCCTGCTCAAGGTAAGCGGGTAACATACGTAAATTATGATCATAAGGTAAGACCGCACTTGACTCTGCATCAAAGAAATTACCATACCAAACACCTAACATTGCAAGAATAACTGGGATATTTTCTTCTAGTGGAGTTTCTTGAAAATGTTGGTCCATTTCATGAGCCCCCTCAAGCAACTCAATAAAATTATCCATACCTACATATATGGCACTGGCTAAACCTACTGATGACCAAAGTGAATAACGCCCTCCTACCCAATCCCAAAAGCGGAACATGTTTTTTGTATCTATACCAAATGCTTTAACTTTTTCTTCGTTCGTTGATACTGCAACAAAATGCTTTGAAATATCATCTTCTGTAGCACGACCGGCACCATCTAAAAACCACTGCTTAGCAGTCTCTGCATTTGTTAAAGTTTCTTGTGTAGTAAATGTTTTTGAAGCGACTATAAAGAGCGTTGTTTCAGGACGTAAGCGGCGAAGTAGCTGTTCGATGTGAGATGCATCTACATTAGATACAAAGTGTACTCGCAAGCTTCTATGAGCATATGGCTCTAAAGCGCGACAAACCATATTAGGACCGAGGTCTGAACCACCTATGCCAATATTAACTATATTGGTAATAGGCAAACCAGCATATCCAATCCAATCACCATTTCGCACAGTATCAGAAAAAACTTTCATTTTTTCTAGCTCGGCATCTACTAAAGGCATTACGTTTTCATCATCAACAAAAACTGGTTTTTCAGAACGATTGCGCAAAGCTGTATGTAAAACAGCTCGTCCTTCAGTATTATTTATTTTATCTCCAACAAACATTTTATCACGCCATTCTTCGACGCCAGCTTGTTTAGCGAGATCAAACAATAATTGCATTGTTTCGTCGGTGACCCGATTCTTAGAATAATCTAATAACATGTCATTAAATTGTAATGAATAATTAGAAAATCGTTCAGGGTCTTGCTCAAAAAGCTCTACCATATGAACTTTCTTAACACGTTCAAAATGGGTTTTTAAAGCCATCCAAGCAGGGGTATTTATTAAGGGTGATTTAGCATTCAGTATGACTCTATCTGGTCTCATATTTTATACTCTGGCTACTTCTCATTATTATGAAGAAACATTACTTTAAACAGAAAATAGAGTGAAAAATTTATTAGTCTTATTATCAGAGCTCTTTACTTGCTCTATAAAAATGCTTGATATTTATACAAGTATAACTCAACTGAATAAATGAGTCCTCAGCATTAAAGTAGGACAATCTTCAATATTCGTTCAATTTAAATACTCGAGCCTTTAGAAAACCTAATTTACTATCTTCAACACAGCTTTATCATCATTTATATGTCTAGCAATGATATCTTCAATAGGTATAGGTTTTGCTATTTGATAGCCTTGTCCATAATCTACGCCCATTTCACGAAGAATTTCTACAATCTCTTCATTTTCGACATATTCTGCTATGATCTTCAGGTCCATTGTATGCCCAACCTGATTAATGGATTGAACCATAGTTTTGGCTACATCATCACTCGCAATATGTTTAACAAAGCTTCCGTCAATTTTCAGGTAATCGACATCTAACGAACGTAAATAACCAAAAGAACTTACACCCGTACCGAAATCATCCAATGAGAATCTACAACCAAGAGCTTTTAAACTAGAGATGAAATTATTAATGGCATTTAAATCCTCAACCGCCACTTGTTCTGTAATTTCAAAACAAAGCATTTGTGGATGTACTCCAGAATCTTTGATTTCTTGTTTAACAAAAGTGAGAAACTGTGGATCATTCAAACTTTGTCCTGATAAATTTATTGCAAAGACAGGCAAAGGATTTTGATCTGGAAGTACACTTATATGTTTAAACACATTTTTAAGAACCCATCTGTCTAATCTAGGCATCATTGAATAGTATTCAGCTGCCGCAATAAACTCAGCTGGAGATATAGGATTACCCTTCTCATCAGACAATCGAATAAGACATTCATAATGATGAAACGGTTTCTTATACTCTTCTAACTTTAAAGGATGGATTGCTTGTGCATGCATTCGAAAGCGATTTTCTTGCAAGGCATTTTTAAGAATCAAAACCCACTCTAAATTACCTTCAAGTTTTTGTATTTCTGTATTTTCTGCACGATAGGCAAATACTTTATTGCCACCAAGTTTCCCTGCTAAGTTACAAGCAATATTAGCCTCTGAAATTGCTCTAGTAGAAGACGTTGTTTCAACATCGACAACCATGAATCCAGCACTCATAGTAAGCGAATACTGCTGACCTCGGGACATGAATTCAAATTCAGAAACATCTTTAAGAATCCCTTGTATAGCTTTCATTGCATCAGATAATTTACGATCACTAAAAACAACGGCAAATTCATTTGCAGCGACGCGACCAACAATATCAATAGATTTATTGGTAAAATTCTTAATGGTCTCGGCCATATTCAAAACTAAATTATCACTACTGGTATATCCAATAGTGTCATTGATAACTTGAAATTGGTCAATTGAGAAATAAGCCAACACATGCTTTGCATCATGTTTGTGGGCGTTATCAATAAGCTGCTTTACTTCTGCATCAAAAGCTTTTCTATTGAGCATTCGAGTTAAAGGGTCATAGGTCTCTAAATTTGATAATTTTGTTTCTAGAGCTTCTCTTTCAGTAATATCTCGCAGTACTAAGGTTTTTCTTTTCTCATCAGAGTTATAACTATGAATGACATTTAACTCTATTGAAAATGTTTGATCCATTTGAGTAGACAATAAACAATCACGTTTAATATTTTCTTGGCCATTTTTATTATCCAAAAGACCCTGCATTTCTCTTCTTGTCTCACGGTTTAATAATCTAAAGACGTCGCTATGCTGTTTTCCCATGACGCTTCGTAGCTTGCAATCAAGCATATTCTCAGCTTCAACATTTAAATAAATGATTTGATTCTTTGCATTCAGTATGACAATAGCTTCTGGTAGTAACTTATAAGCATGCTCTTGATGATGATCTGGTTTTTTGAAAGGAATAACATCTTTTGTAAGACTGTATTTTTCCTTATTTTTTAAAAACGAACTCAACACTTCTGTCTTCTTAAAGAAGAAAAAGCCAAATATTACAGCTGCTAAAGCAAGTACCACCAGTAAAGTAATAGCTATAATCGTGAAGATATGTGAATCTAGAATATTCAATTAATACACTAAGTTATTGTTTTTATATAAAATAATCATTACTAATAAAGTAATTCCCCTTAATTATTCTCTCATATACTTAATGAATACCCGCTTAAGGGTCGAGAACAACTCAATATTTATAAGCTGATTATTCTCATCTACAAGAAATATATTGAAAAATAAACTGAATATATTTCACACACAAAAAAGCCGCTTATTAAAAGCGGCTTTTTGTATAAAACTAAACTGTTTATACTTTTTCTTTGATTCTTGCAGCTTTACCAGTCAAACCACGTAAGTAATATAACTTAGCGCGTCTAACAGCACCTTTACGCTTAACTTCGATGCCAGCAATAACATGACTATAAGTTTGGAATACGCGCTCAACACCTTCACCGTAAGAAATTTTACGAACGGTAAATGCAGAATTAACACCGCGGTTTCTTATAGCAATTACAACACCTTCAAAAATCTGAACACGTTCACGCTCGCCTTCTTTAACTTTTACTGATACAGCAACAGTATCGCCAGGATTAAACTCTGGAATTTCCTTGCTCATTTGCTCGGCTTCAATCGCCTGAATAATCGTACTCATGATAAGTCCTCTAAAACTAATTGTTTTCTTTCAAATATTCATTAAGTAATTTTGAATCTTCAACACTTAATGTATTACGTTCTATTAAGTCATTTCTTCTTTGGTATGTTCTACCTAATGACTGTTTTCTGCGCCAACGTGTAATAGCTTTGTGATCACCGCTCTTTAACACCGCTGGTACATCTAAATTTTCAATCGACTCTGGTCGAGTAAAATGACCACAATCTAATAAATTCTCTGAAAATGAATCTTGCTCTGCTGAATCCTTATGCCCTAAAACCGATGGTAATAGCCTAGTGATAGCGTCTATAACTACCATTGCACCTAATTCACCACCACTTAAAACATAATCGCCTAGCGACCATTCTTCATCAACTTCAAGTTGTATAACTCTTTCATCAATACCTTCATATCGACCGCAAAGTAATATCAAACTTTCAATCTTAGGATCATGAGAAACTTCACGAAACATCGATTGTTCGAGCTTTTTTCCTTGAGGACTAAGATATACCAACTTAGTCTTTTCAGGTGTTGCCGCTCTTACAGCACGAATCGTTTCTAATAAACAATCCGCTTTCATTACCATACCTGGACCACCACCATAGGGACGATCATCAACAGTACGATGTACATCTTTGGTAAAATCTCTAGGATTCCAACAATGCAATTCTATCAATTCACGTTGTGATGCTCTACCCGTTACACCCACTTGTACGACACTTTCCACAAGTTCGGGTAATAATGTAATCACATCAAAACGCATATGGTTTAGACCTATGACTTTAAGTTAAAAGGTCTTTCAAGAGCTCTCAACAAAAAGTTAATCTTTCATTTAAGAAACTATAAGTTAAAGCATATATCAAGCTTAAAACTCAGGATCCCAATCCACAACCATTAGAGACTTTTCAATATTTACTGACTTAATAACATCATCAAATATGAAAGGTAGAAGATGCTCTTTTGCATCAACACCTTCAGATTCTTTAATGATGATGACATCATTACTGCCAGTATTAAAAAGCCAGTCGATTTGACCTAACTTTTCACCTTTAGTTGTCTCTACTGAAAGACCAATTAAGTCTCTCCAAAAATATTCACCCTCAGCAAGAACTTCTAATTGATCCTTATGGATTGCAATTTCAGTTCCTACTAGAGCTTCAGCTTCATCTCGATAATGTACGCCATCAAGTTGGGCTATTATATTTTTACCTTGTACTTTACCTTCAATCAGCTTTCGTGATACCCAAGACTGATCTTTACTACTTTTCATAAACCACTGAGGGTATTCAGTGATTTTAACTCGTGGGGATGTATGAGAAAAAACTTTGACCCAACCTTTTATCCCATGAACTCCTGAAATTTCACCCAGAAGAATATAGTCGTCGGACTCACTCATACAACCGAACTCTTGTTAATTAAGCTGCTGCTTCAGTAGTTGGAGCAGTTGCAGCTTCTTTTAACAAAGTGTTAATACGAGTAGAAAGCTGTGCGCCTTCTTTTATCCAATGATCTATACGATCCTGCTTAAGCTCTAAACGAACTTCTTGGCCAGTTGCACGTGGATTGAAAAAGCCTAGTCTTTCAATATAACCACTGTCACGTGGCTTACGCGAATCAGTAACAACGATATTATAAAATGGACGTTTCTTAGAACCGCCTCTAGCCATACGGATTGTAACCATAGTCTTAAAATCTCAAATATTTGATCAAAATTTTCTATAATAAAAAATCTATTTTAGAAATTAGTAATCCATTTAGCTCAACAATAGAGCATGTGAAAAATAATCGCGCAATTTTACGCTTTTTTATTGAAAAAGGAAGTAATTTTATCGCTAATAATAATAATTAGCTGAAGTATTCTCTTTAGGAGTTACTAATCTGGTTTTAGTAGGCATATAAGAGCGTATTAAAATGATACTCCCTTACTTTTTAGTTGTTTTATAAAACCAACTTTAAATAGCCACTTATCTTAATCAATGGCTTCATACTTACCGTTAAACCCTTTAATGCTTGATTATTTTGGAGTTAATACTACAGTGGAACTAAAACCCCTGAAGCTTTTTCTCATTTAAGGAAAAAGCTGCAAAGAATAAAAACAATAAACCCTTAAGAGGAAGAATTTAAGAATGAATCTATTCTCTCTACTTCTACTAAAAAAAATAACATCTCAACAGCTAACAAAACTGCATCAGTTAAAAACGATCAATACAATAGTGAAGCTATTTGGCATATTTTTGTTGATACTCTCAACATCGCAAAACGTTCAAGCATTTGAGTTAAACATTGATACAACAAACATCGATGAAATCTCTACGAAACAATCCAACATCTGGACTTATCGAGATTTAGTAAATGGCAGACTAATAAAAAATATCCCAAGTCTATTAGTTTTTACACAAAGAGACGCAGCATATGCAGTGAAAACAATAAGAGATAAATATCTAACATTTTATTCTAATAAAAATGAAAAACTAAAAGCGACCTATGACAGCGGCGCATACCTAATAAAATATACACACCGCTGGTAAACCAAAGCTACATTCCTGGAAAACCACCACCGCCACCCATTCCTGGCGGCATTTTACCTTGCATACCTCGCATCATTTTCTTGAGGCCGCCACCTTTAAACTTCTTCATCATCTTACTCATTTGTTTGTGTTGCTTTAACAAACGATTCACATCTTGAATTTGTAAACCAGAACCAGAAGCAATACGCTTTTTACGTGAACCCTTAATAACTGCTGGGAAGCGACGTTCTTGCACCGTCATTGAGTTGATAATCGCTACCATGCGGTCAACCTCTTTATCACCCGCACCATCTTGCATAGCTTGAGCCGCTTTACCCATGCCTGGCAATTTATCCATCAAACCACCCATGCCGCCCATATTTTTCATTTGCAACATTTGATTACGTAAATCTTCTAAATCAAAGCCTCTGCCTTTATTTAGTTTTGTAGCTAGTTTTTGAGCACCTTTATGATCGACTTTGCGCTGTGCTTCTTCCACCAATGAAAGCACATCACCCATACCTAATATACGGGAAGCCATTCTCTCAGGATGGAAAGGCTCAAGCTGATCAATCTTCTCGCCCATACCGATAAACTTAATCGGCTTACCTGTAATCTCTCTTACAGAAAGCGCTGCTCCACCGCGTGCATCACCGTCTGCCTTAGTTAGCACAACACCTGTCAATGGCAATGCGTCACCAAAGGCCTTAGCAGTGTTTGCTGCATCTTGACCTGTCATAGCATCTACAACGAATAATGTTTCAACTGGGGTTACTGCAGCATGTACTTGCTGAATTTCATCCATCATATCGGTATCAATATGCAATCGACCTGCTGTATCTACTAACAATACATCAATATGATTTTTCTTAGCGTAATCTAAAGCACGAGTCGCAATATCGACTGGCGTTTGACCAATTTCGCTATGAATAAAAGTTGCTTCAACTTGTTCTGCCAAAGTTTGTAATTGTTTGATTGCGGCTGGTCGATAAACATCACAACTCACCATTGCGACTGATTTTTTCTCACGCTCTTGCAATAGCTTAGCTAACTTAGCGGCAGTAGTAGTTTTACCAGCACCTTGCAAACCTGCCATCAAAATAACAGCGGGTGGCTGAGCTTTAAGATCAAGTGACTCATTCGCCTGCCCCATAATCTCAACTAGTTCGTCATTAACGATTTTGACTAAGGCTTGTCCTGGTGACAAACTTGTAAGCACTTCTTGACCAATAGCACGCTCTTTAACGCTATCAACAAACTTCTTTACTACCGGCAAAGCTACATCTGCCTCTAG
>CALISP010000065.1 GCA_938041705.1 uncultured Cocleimonas sp.
AATATCATTACCGAAAGTTAAATCTAATGAATCAACATCGAATACAGGTAATGGGAAAAAGTCATCAAATACTATATTAGATGTATCTCCCGATGGAATTTCCATCGTTAATCTAAAAGTAACTATCTCACCTGGTTGATACTCAGGTTTAAAATCAATGATTTCTTTCGTTAATGATAGTGGGCTAATAGTTGCAGTAGCACTACTTCCATCCGAACAATTGCTTGCCCCACCAGTTAAACCATAAGTAATTGATGCTACGTTCGTTAAGAAATCATTCGCTTTTACAGGTGTAACAGGATCTGTGTATGATTCTGCGATGTCAGCTGTATACACTAACGTTATTGTTGAAGCAGGTGGAATATCCGCTCCAGAGTTCGCATGAATATCGTACAAAATGGCAATTGTTCCATCCGTTATATTCGGGGTTGATGCAGACGAAAAGGCAGTTAAATCTCCTAGACCTGGACCTGCAACCGATACTGCTTGAAAATTCTCAAGACCATCAGGTAATAAATCGTTGAAAATCAAACTATCAACTGTACCAAATTCTGTTGTTTGTATACTAACTGTGTAAGTTAAGGTATCACCAGGTGATACAAAGTTAGGGCCAACTCCTGGTGATACAGACTTTTGTATTTTCACATTAGAAGTCGTTAAAGTTTCTTGAGAAGTAATAGTAGCTACCGGCACATTGCTTGAGGTAGCAGTATCAAATCTCTGTGCATCAAACGTTGCTGTGTTAATGATGTTATTGCTACTACACGCCGAATTTGCCAGTACGTCTGTTACATATGCTTGGTAAGTGACTACAATATCTGAATCGGAAGTTGTTCCTAAAGCATTGGGACAATCCACTTCTATATTTGCTCCAGATACATTAGGAATACACCCTGTAGCACCTGCGCCAGTTACACTCATAGAACTTACAACATAGTCTAGTTGAGGCGGCAGAACATCCCTAAACTCAAGACTGGTAATAGTATTACCATTTGCTATATCAGCTACTAGTTGATAGGTGACAGGCCATGAAGGACCAGGAGGACGTTCACCTTCAGAGGCAATTAAACGTTTCTCAAAATCTACTATTGTAGGTGTAACTGTTGCTGTTTGTGTTGGACCAGAAACAGGGCCATTAACGCCAGTGGCTGAATCGCCTAGTTGAAAAATAGGTGTTGCAGTGATCGCTAAAGGATCACCAATAACAGCGCCAGCTGCAATATTGGCACATATATTTACAATTAAGTCTGGTCCACCAGAAACTATTGAACCTATAGGAGGCTGGATAAGAATAAGACTATTGCCTTCGGGCCCAGTAACAACCGTATCTATTAGTGGGTCAGTAAGGTTTAAATCAGGTGTTACGAAGGTTCCTACGTTATTAGTAGATACAGAATTTCCAACAAACGTGCTTGAAGAAAATGTAGTACCTAAAGGTAATTGTATTTGTAAATAAGGTGCAAAACCTAAATCGCCAGTATTTGCGATATTTACATCAAAACAAAACTCTTCACCAGCAAATGCGCTCGCTGGAACAGCTGTAAGATCAGTAACGGGCTCAGGGGCTGCATATGCAGAATGTCCCCAAATCACGGTTAGAAAAGTAAACGTTACTAATAAAATATTTTTCTGGAAAGCCATCTCCATGTACCCTTTTTTTAAATATAAAAATTGATAGCTATCATATTGATAACTACTTCTCTCCCATTATTTAAGTCAGTGACATGACGGCATAAAGTAGAAAACTTTATGTAGATGTTTGCCCAGTACTCCAAAACACTTCGCGGGTATTTTGTATGCTACAAATTATTTTTAACGTATTTAAATGAATCTATAAATCAATTAGGAAAATCCCCATTTAGCCTATTAATTTTTATTATTTTATCCAGATTCAATTTGGTGCAAAATATAACATGCCAAAACCGAAAACATCAAATTACTTTGTATAAACTTTAATTTTCTAGCTCGTCGCTAAAATACTTAATTAAAACTTAATCTAAGCTGAACCAATATCTTACAAAAGTAGGGGGGTGTCTTTCATCTACTAAAAAGTCAAAACAAACAACCTTATAAAGAAAAGAACTGTTAGTCTCAATTAGTGTCATACAGTATGATAATTACAGATCATTTTTATAAATTAAATACAATGGAGCTGCACGCGTGAGCATTGAAAACTCTAACAACACGCTTAATCACAACTACCCAATCGAACAGGCTTTTAAATTCCCATTAATTATTACAGCGCTCTTAGTACTATTACCAGGGTTAGCGCTTTATTGGTTTTTAGGTGATGCTCAGAGCACGCCAAGAAGTCTTAAGCTATTTATTGGCAATTGGATTTCCCCAATTATTTTATGGTTTTTTTGTGCCAGCTTTTTTCATTTGTGGCTTAAACGATCTCAATTAAAAAAAGAAATAAATTCCAGCAAATTGCTTTCAGAAAAACTTATTCCTAATATGTTTAATGATGGTATCAGTCAATATACTGAAGATGAGTTAGAAATAGAGATTCAGACTACTAATTCACAAAACAATATCTCAAAAGCAAACCTATTGAGCTCTAGACTCTCATTGTTCCTTAACCATGATGACAATAATATTGATGAGACTTTTGCGATTAAAGAACGTGAATACATGAAAGGCTCATTTTCATTGTCACGATTTATGGTTTGGGCAATTCCTATCATGGGTTTCATTGGAACCGTTTGGGGTATCAGCAATGGTATCTCTCATTTCTCAGATGCAATGACGAGCACTAACTCTGTTACTGATGTATCGGCAATGCTTAAAGAGAGTTTGCCACTGGTAACTAGCTCATTAGCCACTGCATTTGATACGACCTTATTGGCTCTGTTACTTAGTATTCCATTAATGATATTGATGCTTTCTTTGGAGAAAGATGAAGAAGCTTACTTAATTGACCTTGATGAAAAATGGTTTCATGGCATCAAACCCTTATTGGCAGAAAAGAGTCCACAAGGAACACAACAAACTCTGCACCAAAACATAAGCGCTTCAGCTAATGGCATCGTAGTGGCTCCTGATACCTCACAAGCTGTAGCAAATGAAATAACCTTACTGAGCACTCAAATTAAAGCCCTTCAAGAAACGATGGAAGACCTTTACGAAACAGTTTTCACTTCAAAACTAAATGACAGCACAAACAAAAAGCTCTAATGCAGTTTGATAAACACCTTATGAAAACAATATTATTTAGTATGTTATTTCATGAAACAGAAGACAAAGCTTAATCATGGCTATGTCTCGCGCCACTCGTTACGCTCGTTATAATCAAGGTGAAAAGCTTGAAATTAGCCTCTTCCCTTTTCTTAGTATTTTTCTGTGTGTGATGGGAGTTTTATCTTTTATCAATGTTCTGAATAGTTTCAGTACGCCACAAAAAATTGAATTAACGGCTCAATTAGAACAGGGTTACAAAGTTGCATATCAAATCTTCAGTTTGCCTGATGGCATTATTAGCGTACCTCCCACCAAACACTTATTAAAGTTAAAAGAGGCAGTTGACGAGAGTGATGCATTGGTAATTGAAGATATCCTAGATAGGCGCTCACAATCTATGCGTCGTTTAGAAACACACCAAGGTTCTGTTATGAATCTAGCCAAAGAGCCTGATATGGATTCTATTTTAGAGGCTATGTTAGATATTCGAACGCTAAATGAAATTGCGCTAAAAGCAAACTATCTTTACGAGGAGTTTATATTATTTGGCATTTATCCTAACGGCGGATCTGCGTATCAAAAAATACGTGATGTGATGAGCTTCACTCAAGATGCCAGCTCTATTAGTGTAGGTCTTGAACCCTTAGATAGTAATTGGACTTTAAATCTTAATCCTAAGTTAAACGCTAATCAAAGCTCTAGTACAAACAGGGCGGTAAAATAGACGCCATGAAAAATTTGATAAGCTTAGATTCGTTAACCGATATTGTGTCAAATTCAGTTGGGATTTTAATTATTTTTGCAGTAATTAATCTCATTCATGACAATAACAAAACCTATCAATTAGAAATCCCTATCGAACACCGAACCGAACTTAGTCCTGCATTTTTCATGATCAAAAATGATAGTATTTTGGAGATGGATATCGACACTTTATTCTCTAATGCAACACTTCAAGCAACGAGAGGTGCTGCTAAGAGAGAAAGAATTTTCGCTTTAGATTATTTTGATGTGTTAGGC
>CALISP010000066.1 GCA_938041705.1 uncultured Cocleimonas sp.
TTATTTGTTAAACCATACATGAATGCACCTGCAAACATATCTCCAGCACCATTGGTATCTATTGCTTCAACTTTTACAGGGTCAATATTAACCGAATTTCCGGGATTAACGACTCTTGCGCCCTTGCTTCCTAAAGTAATAACGAGTTTTTTGGTGATTTTTAATAGTTCCGTAATAGCTTCATCTAAAGTATCTTTATCAGAAAAAGTTAATGCTTCTTCTTCATTGCTGAACAATACATCCACACCATCACCAATAATTTCAGAGACACCTTCTTTGAAGTAGGTAACCATGGCAGGATCAGAAAATGTAAATGCAGTTTTAACATTATTATCTTTGGCTACTTTTCGTGCATGAATAGCCGCATTTCTTGATACATCAGATGTCACTAAATATCCTTCAATGTAGATATATTCTGATTTAACTAATTCTTCCAGATGTAAATCAGACTCTGAAAAATCTGCAGTAATGCCTAGAAAAGTGTTCATGGTACGTTCTGCATCTTCGGTTACCATAACCAAACATTTACCCGTTACACCATCTTCTTTGACTTGATCTAATTTAGTTTCGACCCCAGCCAGTGCTAAGTCTTTCATGTAGAACTCACCAGTTTCATCATCAGCAACTTTGCATGCGTAAAAAGTTTTTCCACCTAGCTGGCTAATTGCAACTAATGTGTTTGCTGCAGAACCACCACCGGCTCGTTTTTTTAATCCAAATTTTTCATTTAAATTGGTAACTAACTTATGTTGTTGATCTTCATCTATTAAAGTCATTAAACCTTTTTCAATGCTGTGATCTTTCAAAAATGAGTCAGTTACTTCAAACTCAGCATCCACTAGTGCGTTACCTATGCCATAAACTTGATATTTCATTATTTTAAATTCTCGTTATTAACGTAAAAACGTGGCTAATTTAACAGGTTTATTGAAAAACAACAGCTTGATTTACGATATAATAGCCTCAATATTATTTAGATAAATTCGGAGCAACTTAGTAAATATATGAACTATCAGCATATTAAAATTCCAGATTCAGGAAGTAAGATCTCAACTAACCCAGATTTTTCTTTAAACGTACCTGATCAACCTATCATTCCTTTTATTGAAGGTGATGGTATTGGTATTGATATCACACCAGTGATGCATAAAGTTATTGATGCAGCTGTTGCAAAAGCATATGACGGCGTTAAGAAAATTCATTGGATGGAAATTTTCGCTGGAGAAAAAGCGACTAAAGTTTATGGTGCTGATGTTTGGATGCCTGAAGAAACAATGGATGTTCTTAAAGAGTATGTCGTTTCAATAAAAGGCCCACTAACCACTCCTGTTGGAGGTGGTATTCGTTCTTTGAATGTGACGATGCGGCAAGAGCTTGATTTATATACATGCTTGCGCCCAATTCGTTATTACGCAGGAACTCCAAGTCCTGTTCGTGAACCAGAAAAAACTGACATGGTTATATTCCGAGAAAACTCGGAAGATATTTATGCTGGAATAGAGTGGGAAGCTGGTTCTGATGAAGTGAAAAAAGTTATCGATTTCTTACAAAAAGAAATGGGTGTAAATAAAATTCGTTTTCCTGAATCATCTGGTATTGGTATTAAACCGGTTTCAAAAGAAGGCACAGAACGTTTGGTTCGAAAAGCGATGCAATATGCTGTCGACAATGACAAGCCAAGTGTTACCTTGGTACACAAAGGTAATATAATGAAGTTCACAGAAGGTGGCTTCAAACAATGGGGTTATGAACTTGCAAAAACAGAGTTTGGTGCTATCGAGTTAAATGGTGGACCTTGGTTAACCTTCAAAAACCCTAAGACTGGTAATGATATTATTGTTAAAGACGTTATAGCTGATGCTTTTTTACAGAATATATTATTGCATGCAGAAGATTATGACGTTGTTGCCACATTGAATCTGAATGGTGATTATATTTCTGATGCTTTGGCAGCTCAAGTCGGTGGTATTGGCATAGCACCAGGCGCAAATTTATCCGATACCATTGGCTTATTTGAAGCTACTCACGGAACTGCTCCTCCAATTGCGGGTCTTAATAAAGCGAACCCAGGGTCAATTATCTTATCAGCTGAAATGATGCTTAGGCATATAGGCTGGAAAGATGCCGCTGATTTAATTGTAAAAGCTCTTTCAGGTGCGATTGCTGCGAAAAAAGTCACTTTTGACTTTTCTTCACAAATGGATGATGCAACAGAAGTAAGCTGTTCTGAATTTGGTGATCAAATGATCGCTCATATGTAAATGTGAGTCTTTACCATGATGTTATATGAAATGAATAATGTGAAAAGTACGACTAAGCAAAGAAATAAGAAAGATATCAAACTAAATATGAAACAGGATATCCAAGATACGTTGACAGTAATTAACCAATCTGATGAAGATGTTGATCATGATTCTGGTCTGATGGTACAAGAATCCCGTCCAGACGTAGCAGAACCAAAGCGATATATGGTTATACTAATCAATGATGATTTTACGCCAATGGAATTTGTAGTATTGATTCTGAAAGAGTTTTTTAATTTAGATGAAGAAGCTGCAACTCGTATCATGTTAAATGTGCATACTAAAGGTAAAGGTGTATGTGGTATTTATTCAAAAGATATTGCTGAAACTAAAGTTGTAATGGTAAATGAGTTTGCAAAAGAAAATGAGCATCCACTGCTGTGTACAATGGAACAAGCGTAATAATAAAATTGTTCAGTATTAAAGTGAAAGATAATTTAGGGCTATACCTAGTAAAAATGGGTAAAAGGAGAGGAATATGTTAAGTACAGAAGTCGAATATTCAATCAATAAACTATTTAGAGATGCTCGTGATAAGCATCATGAGTTTGTGACTGTAGAACATTTATTACTCTCAATGACTACTAATCCATCTGCAGGAAAAGCTTTACGCGCATGCGGTGTCGATATTGCAGTCTTACAGACAGAGTTGGAAAGCTATATTGAAGAAAGCACTCCATTACTGACTGAAGAAGATAAACGTGAAACTCAGCCCACATTAGGTTTTCAGCGTGTTATTCAGCGAGCTGTTTACCATGTTCAAGCAACTGGCAAAGGTGAAGTTTCAGGAGAAAATATACTAGTCGCTATATTCGGTGAACCAGAATCTCATGCAGTTTATTATCTTGGTAAACAAGATATGTCTCGATTGGACTTAGTTAATTATGTGTCTCATGATATTCATAAAGATGAGGCGATGCTTTCTGATTTTACACTTGAAGATTCAAATACTAATGAAGAGCAGGGTGATGTAAATATTGAACCTGATCAAGAGGGTGTTGAGCCTCAAGAAACTCCGTTAGAAAAATTTGCTACTAATTTAAATAAACAAGCCTTAGATGGGAAAATTGATCCTCTAATTGGCCGTGATTTAGAAATAGAACGCACTGTTCAGGTTCTATGTCGAAGAAGGAAAAACAATCCTTTATTGGTAGGTGAATCTGGTGTGGGTAAAACTGCAATTGCAGAGGGTTTAGCAAAACGCATTATTGATAAAGAAGTACCAGAAGTGCTTCATGATGCAATTATATACTCTTTAGATTTAGGAGCTTTGGTTGCTGGTACTAAGTATCGAGGTGATTTTGAGAAGCGCTTAAAAGGTGTGCTAAATCAAATTAAAGCCGAAGAGAATGCAGTTCTATTTATTGATGAGATTCATATAATGATAGGCGCAGGTGCCACCTCTGGTGGAACTATGGATGCCTCTAACTTACTCAAGCCTATGCTGGCTACAGGGGAATTAAAGTGTATTGGGTCAACGACGTTCCAGGAATATCACAGTATTTTTGAGAAAGAACGTGCCTTAGCCAGACGTTTCCAAAAAATTGATGTTAAAGAACCAACAATTCCAGAAACTGTAAAAATATTAAAAGGTTTGAAGTCTCGTTTTGAAGAGTTTCATAATGTTACTTACACTATGTCTGCGCTTGAATCTGCAGTAAAACTATCTGAAAGATACATAACAGATCGTTTTTTGCCTGATAAAGCAATTGATGTCATTGATGAAGCTGGTGCAAACAGACAATTGCAGCCTAAGAGTACTCGTAAGAAGAAGATTACTGTTAGCGATGTAGAAGCAATAGTTGCCAAGATTGCACGCGTACCACCAAAAACAGTTTCAAGCTCAGATATGGAAGTGCTTAGAAACTTAGATCTAAACTTGAAGCGCGTGGTATTTGGTCAAGATATGGCGATTGATCAACTAGTTACAGCGGTGAAAATGTCTCGTTCAGGATTGCGTGATGATTCTAAACCGATAGGGTCGTTTGTTTTTGCTGGACCAACAGGAGTAGGTAAAACTGAAGTAACGAATCAACTAGCAGAAAATTTAGGCATAGAATTGTTACGTTTTGATATGTCTGAATACATGGAAAGACATACAGTATCTCGCTTGATAGGAGCGCCTCCTGGTTACGTTGGTTTTGATGATGGTGGTTTATTAACTGATGCCGTTAACAAAAACCCGCATGCAGTGTTGTTACTTGATGAAATAGAAAAAGCTCATCCAGATGTCTTCAATCTTCTGTTGCAAGTTATGGACAACGGTAGTTTGACTGACAGTACGGGACGTAAAGTCGACTTTAGAAACGTTATTTTAGTGATGACTAGTAATGCTGGAGCTGAAAACATTAGTCGTAGCTCAATGGGCTTCACTAAACAAGATCACTCTTTAGATACTATGAAGGCGATTGAAAGTACCTTCACCCCTGAATTCCGTAATCGATTAGATGGTGTGATTCAGTTTAAATCTCTAGATGAGAAGGTAATTATCTCTATCGTTGATAAGTTCTTGATAAGACTCGAAGCTCAGCTTCTAGAAAAGAAAGTAACCTTAATTGTTGATGATAAAGCAAAACGCTGGTTAGCCGATAATGGACATGACACAGCTATGGGTGCAAGACCTATGGAGCGTTTGATTCAACAAAAAATTAAGCGTGAGCTAGCTGATGAAATCTTATTTGGCAAATTGAGTAAAGGCGGTGGAACCGTAAGAATAACTGAAAAATCTGATAAGTTGGTTCTATCCTTCGAAGAGAAAACAGTGCCTGCATAAGCTTAAGCCATTAGGTATTCTATGCTAGTTATTAGCTAGTTATTAGCTAGTTAAGGAAGGAGGTACATAATCCATCTTGATAATATAACATCAAGGTGGATTTTTTTTGATTAAACGTAATTGAAATAAAAACACTATCGGTTAGCTGTAGTATTAATTCAGTTTGTAAATTAGTACCTGAGTCTAGCGAGTTTTTTAAAGCAGGAGATACTGTTTTTTGAGTTTTGACAATAAACGTTAAGATTAATTAACCTAAAAGGACACCCCCACACTTTTACGCTATTTTTATGTCATTAGAGCGATGACATTTTTATTAAAGAAGAGAGCGGATATGGTTATATCCGTTTTTAATGATTGGACGTAATAGATAAAAGTGAGGGCTATCTAAGAGAATGATTAAGCAATTGTTAGACTAGCTTAATCTAAAGAAAACTATCTCTTTAAATAAATTACATTATTTACTTCAAGATTTTTTGTGAAGGTGCCATAGAATTTTTCGTACATTGTGTTGCAAATACGATCATAAAGTACTTCATCAATTAATCCTGAATTTAAAAGATCATTCACATTGTCCGTGTGTATTTCATATTGCAATTCTGCATTTGACTTCAAGCTAGTTGAACTAGATTCAAATTGCTTAGCTTCTTCAATAGCTGCATTCAAATCATTAATAAATTGTCTTGTGGCACTATTTTTGATTAACGATTGATCGAATTCAAATAAGACGTTATTAGAAAAAGAATCAAGATATTTTTGGGATTTTATAGGCTTGCAAAGTAATGCAATTGAGCCGAACACACAGCTTAGAAAAGAAATGATACTTAGTAGATTATTGTATATTAGAACTGAATCCCTGCTCACATAAGTAATCCAAGAAATAACAATACAACCTAAGAGTAGAACAAGCCATGGTAAAAATGAGGGTGTGTTTTGACCTTCTTCAACATTAATACTATTTAAAGAGATGGTTTTAGAGTTAAGTGACCCTGATCTCGTTAAAATATTAAGTTCTAGATTACTAGATGACAGTAATTTGTATTCAATGGTTTTGAATAAAGTGTTAATCACTATTGAAGAATTTATCATAATTATTTTGTCGTTTCTCTAAGATTAGAAACAATTATAATTGGAGATTATGTCTTCAGGTAGGACGCCCTACCTTAACAGTAGGGTTAGTCAGATCAATAAATAAACGTATTAATTAGAGAGATTAAAGGCGTAAAAAATAGAACTATTCACGTCCAGCAATTAAGAAATCTTGGTATTCTGCTAATTCCTTCCATTTACCCTTAGCAGCTAATTTTGCTTGATGCGGCCAACTTTCAGGTTCATGCATACGGAACTGAGGACCTGCTTCATTTAGGAGATTTTTGATGTGGTCACGAGAGTTTTCTGACAATTTTTGAAAGCTCTCAATACCTGCATTATTTAAAAGTTCTTGAATCTTTGGACCGATACCTTCAATTTTTCTTAAATCGTCCTTTATTTGATCTAGGGTAGATTTTTTGACTTTTTTGGTTGCAGATTTATTAACCTTTTCTGTACCAGTTTTTTTACTTTTAACAGAAGATAATTTTTGTTCTTTATTTATAGAAACCTGATAAGTTTTAAGTTCATCCCATTCAGAACGATTTGCCATGCCTGCTTGGTGTGGCCATGATTCAGGATTGTGCATTCTGAATTGATTTCCAGCATCATCCAATAGTTTTCTTAATCTAGTTCTATCTGATTTATATAATTGACTAAAAGTGTAGATACCACCTTTGTTTAAAACCTCTTCGATTTTAGGCCCAATGCCTTCTATTTTTTTGAAATCATCATGGTCACTTAAATTACTGTCTAATATTTCTTCATTGATAACGTTAACTTTTTTGCTGTCTATATTTGTAATATTGTTTGATTGTTTGATTGTCTCACTTTGATCATTGACTTGAGTTTTACTATCAATGCTTACTGATCCAACTCTAGAGTCTTTAACAATTTCAGAATCAGAATCAGAATCCATGAAGTCTTGATAGATTTTTAATTCATCCCATTGGCCTTTTTCTGCCATTGCTGCTTGATGGGGCCATGATTCTGTCTCACTCTCAACGAGTAATGAACCTGACTCAGTGATATGTTTCTTTAACGTGTCGTTATCCAGATGACTTAATTGTTTGAATGTATAGATTTCTTTACTATTAAGAGTGCTTTCTATTTCAGGATTGATTCCAACTAACTTTGTTAAATCATCTGCATCTGTGG
>CALISP010000067.1 GCA_938041705.1 uncultured Cocleimonas sp.
AAGTACCAGTGTTAAGCCCTGTTGATGTTGACGCATCTCGGGGCTTTTTTGTGGGTGGAATTTGCTCCTTAAATAGCTGGGCTACAACTGGGCTACAAATTTAATCAATTTAAATACATTTATTAAGATAGATATGATAACCCACAAATGGCGTATTACAAGCGATTATTACGTTTTATCTATGTTAATCAACCTATATCAATATGATTACACAAGGATTGAAAATCCTCGTGTCGGTGGTTCGATTCCACCTCGGGCCACCATTGAGAAACGTTCTGTTTCTCATATTTATTTAAATATCATCTCTATTCCAAGTATCAGTATCAGGTTACTTGCCTGTAGTGATTGTTTGAATAATCTATTTCAACACATATTTAACTATCTCTTTAGGCAAATAGAAGCTTAACTGTTTTTCCGTATGATGTTCTTTTGTATTATGGAAACTCAACTATGAATTCTGTTCTAAGTACTCTCTTTCGATTATCACCACTAAGTCTTCTATTAACCTTCGTCTTAGTTGGTGTCCCATTGAGTAGCACCGCTAAAGTAGAATCGGATGATCCATTAGCTGCTTATCCTACCCAAAAGATTTCAACACATACCTGGGCTGTTTTTGGACCGAAAGATACTCCAAATATAGAAAATAAAGGTTTTATGAACAATCCCGCTTTTGTCGTAACAGATAAAAGTGTCATTGTTTTTGATCCAGGCTCTAGTGTTCATATTGGCCGATCGCTTATTACCAGAATAAAAAAGATAACAGATAAACCTATCACTCATGTTTTTAATAGCCATATTCACGGCGATCATTGGTTGGCAACAGATGCTATTCATCAATCCTATCCTGACGTTATCATTTACGCTCATCCTATGATGATTGAGGAAGCGAAAGCTGGAGAGGGAGAGTCTTGGATTAAACTGATGAATAATTTAACTGACGGCGCTATAGATGGCACAAAAGTAGTCCTACCAACTCACATGCTTGAAGATCAACAAATAGTTCGCGTCGACAATATTAGTATAAAATCACATTTAAGCGATCTATCTCACACTAAAACTGACGCGATGTTTCAAATTGTCGAAGATAAAGTTTTAATCACTGGTGATAATAGCTTTAATAAACGAATGCCACGCATGGATGATGGCAGTTTTGTAGGTAATATTAAATCTATGGATAAAGCTCTGGCTTTAGATATTGAAACAGTGATTCCAGGACATGGACCTGCAGGTGACAAAAATATTTTAAGTGTATATAAATCTCTTCTCTCCATTGTTTATGAAGAAGTAAAAATCCAGTTAGATGAAGACTTAGAAGCTTTTGAAATGAAACCAATTATTATTAATAAACTTGATTCACATAAAGACTGGACTGGTTTTGACGCCAGTATTGGTAAATTGATTAGTATTGCGGTACTTGAAGCTGAAAACGAATAATGAGCTATTCCAATGAAGTAGAACAGTGATACGTCACATAGTAAAATATCAATTTTTCTATGAGAGTAAGCATATTTAAAAAATACACCCCCCTACTTTTGATACCTTTTCATGTAAGTATATTAACTAATGTGACATTAAAACTGGAACAGACATTGAAGATAATAAGGTTGCAGATACACCGCCAAATATTTTCTGTTTTAATGTTGGCGTTCCATAACCACCGATAACTAAGAGATCAATTCCATTCTCTACAATTTGATTCAAAATTGTTGTAGCTACATTATTATTGCCGGGTCTCACTTTCTTAATACTCGCGTTAATATTGTGATGAGATAAATGCTCTACTAAGTCCTCAACTAATAAGTCTCTTTTAAACTCTTGTTGTTTCTTACTCTCTACAATTAAGATTATCGTCTCATCAGTAGTTGCAAGTAACGGTATTGCATCATGTAAAGAACGACTTGCAGCGGGTGTACCATCCCATGCAATCATTGCTTTTTTGTAACCTAATTTCGAAATACCGATGTAAGGAATGAAAAGCACTGGACGACCGCTCAGTAAAATCACTTCCTGAGAGAAATCCTGCAAGCGTTGAAAGTTATCTTTGGAAGGGTCGGGTTGTGCCAGAATTACTAGGTCAGCATTTCGAGAATAGTGTGACATTTTTTTAGCACTGGCATTAGAATTACCATCAATGACTTGTGCTTTCACACTAATACCAGCATTTTTACCAGCACTAACAAATTCATCGACATATCTATGAGCTTGTTTGTAAGACATACGAACAATGATTTCTTCATTATCCGATTTCGCATAGATGGGCTTCATTGTTGCCAATGAAGCCCCCATCAGTGATGCATTATGAGTTTTAGCTAAATAAAGAGCAGAGTTAGTTCTGTCAGTATTTGAAGGACCGTCATCAATGAAAACTAATATGTCCTTAATACTAATAAGTGATACTCATATGCTGAAGATATCTAAATTGCTAAATATTCGTGGCGTAGCTCTTCATTGTCTAAAACTTCTTGAGCAGTGCCATCAAACACAATATTACCCATATCAAGAATCAGTGCGCGGTCAGCTAAACGTAATGCAGCTTTAGCGTTTTGCTCAACGATAATT
>CALISP010000068.1 GCA_938041705.1 uncultured Cocleimonas sp.
ATCTATACTGTGACCACCTGCCAATGACATCCCCGCATCTTTACAGGCTTGTCTTCCACCCTCGATAACTTGCTGACCTACTTCTGCGGGTAATTTATCTAATGGCCAGCCAAAAATAGCAATTGCCATAATCGGTTTTCCGCCCATCGCGTATATATCACTAATAGCATTAGTAGCTGCAATACGTCCGAAGGTAAACGGATCATCTACAATCGGCATAAAGAAATCCGTAGTACTGATTATTGCTGTGCCATTACCTAAGTCATAAACAGCAGCATCATCACGAGTACTATTACCAACTAACAATGATTCATCGACCATAGGAGGAATATTGCTCTTAAGCATCACATCTAAAACTGCGGGGGATATTTTACAACCACATCCTGCACCGTGACTATATTCTGTCATCTTATAATCGGTAATCTTAAGTTCGTTATTTTTTAAATCTGTCATGTCTTTTCCATTAATTCTTTTATCAGTAAATTTCAAAAGTCTACTTGTTTTAAATCACTATAGCGTGATGTAAGAAGTCGAAAAACGAGGTCGGATTATACGCACTTTTAGACTAAGATACGTTATAGATTATCAGGAGATTTATTATGCCAACATTACTCATTACAGGTGCTAATCGTGGTTTGGGTTTAGAGCTTTGCAAACAATTCCTTCAATCAGAATGGAAGGTCATTGCGACATGCCGCAATCCTGAGAGTGCAACAAGATTGAGTGTTTTAAAAGACAAATACCCAAAACTTTTATCTATCCATACTTTAGAAGTCAGTAATGGTGACCATATAAATGAATTAAAAACACAACTTGGCGAAACTCCGATTGATATCTTATTTAATAATGCCGGTGTTTATGCTGCTGAATCTGCAGAATTTGGAAGCAGCGATGCTGTAGTTTGGCTTGATGCGTTTAAAGTAAATGTTATTTCTCCAATGAAAATGATGGAAGTATTTGTGGAAAACGTCGCAAATAGTGATAGAAAAATCATGGCGAATATGAGCAGTAAAATGGGAAGTATTGCTGAAACTAGCACCGATGGTTCAATTGCCTATCGTTCCACTAAATCTGCTTTAAATATGGTAATAGCTAGGGTTGCACTTGATTTAAAAGAAAAAGGAATTATAACATTAGCACTACATCCTGGCTGGGTTCGGACAGACATGGGCGGGGCTAATGCCGATTTTTCTACTGAAGAGTCAGCAATAAGTTTAATTAAAATCATGAATAATGCATCTATAAAAGATACGGGTAAGTTCTTTGATATCGATGGCAGTATTATTCCTTGGTAGTCTCTAAGTAGATTAATATTATCTTCTTTTATAATCTCATCCTAAAACATTAGAAATACTTAAAATGAAAAAAGAAAAAGTCATCGTCGGCATGTCAGGAGGAGTAGATTCCTCTGTTGCTGCACTCCTATTAATTGAACAAGGCTACGAAGTCGAAGGCCTATTCATGAAGAACTGGGAAGAAGACGATAGCGCAGAATACTGCACCGCTACAGAAGATTTAGCGGATGCACAATCTGTCAGTGACGATCTAGGCATTAAACTTCACACAGTTAATTTCGCAACTGAATACTGGGATCATGTATTCGAGTATTTCCTTGAAGAATACCGCTCAGGCAGAACTCCAAATCCCGACATTATGTGTAATAAAGAGATTAAGTTTAAAGCCTTTCTTGATTTTGCTTTAGATCTCGGTGCAGATTATATTGCAACAGGCCATTATGCACAGATTGATCGTTCAGGTGATCAGTTAAAAATGCTTAAAGGTTTTGATAACAATAAAGATCAAACCTATTTTCTGTACACATTACAACAAGATCAATTAGCTAAAAGCCTCTTTCCTATTGGTGAATTAGATAAATCTGTGGTGCGAGAAATTGCAAAAAAAGCCGGTTTTGATACCGCTAACAAAAAAGATAGCACGGGTATTTGTTTTATAGGTGAACGAAAATTCACTGAATTCTTACAACGTTTTTTACCCGCGCAACCTGGTGAAATCATTACACCTGAAGGCGAAACTATAGGTAAGCATCAAGGCTTAATGTATTACACTTTGGGGCAACGCCAAGGCCTAGGTATTGGTGGTTTAAAAACAGCCGATGAAGCCCCTTGGTTTGTTGTAGATAAAAACCTTGAAACCAATCAGTTGATTGCAGCTCAAGGTCATGGACATGAATTGTTACTTAAACAACAACTCAAAGCTTCGCAATTACATTGGGTTGCTGGAAAACCACCAGAAGATGAAACGTCTTTTGAATGTTTTGCTAAAATTCGTTATAGACAAAATGAACAAGCTTGTGTGGTGAAAATCATTGGTGAAAATTGCATCGTTTGTTTTGACGAGAAACAACGTGCCATTACTCCAGGACAGTCAATCGTGTTTTATATAGATAATATTTGCCTTGGTGGCGGAATTATTGATGAAATGAAGAGCAGTTGTGACTAAACTGTATTTTCTTATATATATCATTACTCTAACTTAATATAAATTAACAAGGTGTCTCAGCGTGGAATCAAACACACATAATCGGGCAATTGCGATGGCCGCTATTTTTCAATGCGTGGATGGTGTTAGCCAAATTGCTAATACAGGGAAAATTGATGAGACGGTATACAATACAGCAATAAATAGCATATTAACTGAGAATGCTGATAGCGCTGAAGGTCTATTCGGATCTATCGATAATTTAAAATTAGGACTTCAGTCAATGATGGGACAGTTAAGTACTTCTCAGACTACTCCGGATGGTAAGCCTAGGGATCTAGAAGCTACACGTTATGCATTAGGATTATTACAATTAGAAAAAAAATTAAATAATAACAAAGAAATATTTAGACGCCTTATCATCGGTATTGAGGAAACACAAAAGAAGTTAGAATTCTTTGAAATCGAGCATGAGAATATCACTGCGGCTTTGGCAGATATATATGCAAATACCATAAGTACTATTGGACCTAAGATAATGGTAAAAGGTGATCAAACTCATCTGGCAAACCCAAAAAATGCAGCCAAAATTCGAGCTCTATTATTAGCTGGTGTTAGAGCCGCATTACTTTGGAGACAAGCGGGTGGAAATCGTTGGAAGCTACTTTTAGAACGAGGAAAGTTGCAGAAACAAGCAGAGTCTTTTTTAAATCAAATAGATTGATATAAGAACACCCCCCTACTTTTAACATATATCTTAAAGTTAACATCAGAGATGTCTATCTTAGTGTTATCTAGCGAAGTGATGAGGCTATGCACTCTTTCATTTTTATATTAGTTGAATTGCTTTTATGAATAAGTAATCTGACTTACAATCAAACTACTCATAATCACGAATATCAATGCTATGACTGATCTTACACCAAGCCAATTACGCCAACGCATCCGCAGTGGTGAACATACAGGAAACACCTCTGGGTTTTGTCCGGGTTATGTACAAACAAACATGGTCATTTTACCCAAAGATTGGGCGGCTGATTTTTTGCAGTTTTGTCAAAAGAACCCTAAACCCTGTCCAGTATTAGGCATATCTGATGCGGGTAGTTGGGAAATACCAGAATTGGCTGCTGATCTAGATATCAGAAGCGATATACCCAGTTATAAAATATTTGAAAATGGTGAAGTAACTAATGAAGTCAATGACATAAATGAGTATTGGCGTGACGACTTAGTAACTTTCATGTTGGGATGTTCATTCTCATTTGAAGAGCCTCTCATTCAAAGTGGCTTAGAAGTACGAAATGTTACTGAAAAATGTAATGTTCCAATGTACCGCACAAATATTGAATGCAGTACTGCCGGTAGATTCAGTGGCACTATGGTGGTAAGTATGCGTCCGTTTTTACCAGCAGACGCAATTAGAGCAATACAAATATGTACACGCTTTCCATCAGTACATGGCGCACCAGTCCATTTTGGCGATCCATCATTGATCGGTATTACGGATATAAACGCTCCTGAATTTGGTGATGCAGTTACCATTAAAGAGAACGAACTCCCTGTTTTTTGGGCTTGTGGTGTCACCCCTCAAGTTGCTTTAGAGCAAGCCAAACCGCCTTTTTGTATTACTCATAGTCCAGGTTGCATGCTTGTTACTGATATTCAGAACAGTACGCTATCAATAATGTAAATTAATCATCCGTACTGCTTAAAAAAATATAAAGGAATAATTATGTCACTTACCCTAAATTGCGATCTAGGTGAAAGTTTTGGCTCCTGGAAAATGGGCTTGGATGAATCAGCCATGCCTCATATTCACCAAGCTAATATTGCTTGTGGTTTCCATGCTGGCGACGCAATCATCATGCGTAAAACTTTAACATTAGCCAAAGCTAATGGTGTGAGTGTTGGTGCACATCCAGCGTATCCTGATCTCCAAGGTTTTGGACGTCGCTCTATGAATTGCAGTCACGAAGAAATTGTAGCTTATGTGCAATATCAGATTGGGGCAATCGAAGGAATGGCAAAAAGTATGGGGATGTCTTTAGATTACGTTAAGCCTCATGGTGCTTTATACAATGACATGATGGCTAAAGATAATGTTCGAGCAGCAGTTATGGAAGCGGTTTCTAGTCATCATTCAAAACCCGCTTTAATGTTACAAGCTGTTCCTGAGAATGCATTGCACAAACAAGAAGCTGAAAAACTGGGTTTAACATTACACTTTGAAGCATTTGCAGACCGTTGCTATGACGATGACGGAAAATTATTATCACGTACCAAAGAAGGCGCAGTTCATACGCGTGAAAAAATGATGTCACAGGTTCAACAGCTTATTGATTCAAAAACAGTAACTACTGTATCTGGTCATACCTTACCTCTACTCGCAGATACCCTTTGCGTGCATGGTGATAACGAAGAAGGCATTAAAGCTATTGCTGATATAAGAGCGCTAATCGACGCATGAAAATAGAAGTTGCAGGTGAGAACTCACTAATACTCTATTTCGGTGATACCACAGCACCTGAAATATCAGCTCAAGTTCAACAGGCCTCACAAAAATTAACTACAGTATTGGGCGATTATATTATCGACCAAGTGACTTCTTATGCATCGCTATTATTAATTTTTGACCCTCTAGCTATTGATCAATTGACTGTAAGAAAAATTATTCATGACAGTTTGAATAGTGATGAGAGTAACGCTATAGATTCTAATGAAAATACCACTTCATCTAGGCAATCAATAGTTGAGTTACCTGTTTATTATAGTGAAGAGTCAGGCCCTGAACTTAGCCTAATCAGTAAAAACTCGGGCTTGTCTATTGATGAAATTATCAATTTACATCAAAGTCTTACCTATCGCGTCTACGCTATTGGTTTTGCACCAGGTTTTGCCTTTTTAGGCCAAGTTGATGAACGTATTGCAAGCCCTCGTTTGAGTACTCCTCGATTGAAAGTACCTCGCGGTGCAGTTGGTATAGCTGATCGTCAAACCGCTATATATCCAGATGTTTCACCTGGAGGCTGGAATCTCATAGGTTTATGCCCTAGTCGAATGTTTGATCCTGATTCAACTCCACATATGCCTGTCAGTGTAGGTGATGAAGTTAGATTCAAAGGTATAAGTAAAGATGAGTTTTTGGATCTCGGTGGAGAGATAGGAGACTATCGATGAATAGCTCATCTAATTCAATACAGACTGGATTTAAAGTTATTCAACCGGGCATCTTATCTCTTTTACAAGATGCAGGGCGTTTCGGTAAGCACAATATTGGTTTAACTAACGGAGGTCCGTTAGATAAACTTTCATATAATTGGGCAAATCGTCTTTTAAACAATGACGTAAATGCTTGTGTCATTGAAGCAAGCATTGGTGGTTTAGTATTAGAGTCACTCGTCGATACTCAAATTGCAGTTACTGGTGGCGATGCTGAATTAAGCATCAATAATCAAACAGTTGCCAGTTGGCAAACTCATTCTATTAAATCAGGTGATAAAATTGCTTTTGGTTTCGCCCAAAATGCAACACGACACTATTTTGCGGTTAAAGGCGGTTTTCAGGTAGAACCCATGTTTGGAAGTTGTGCAACCGTTGCCCGTGAAAAACTCGGTGGTCTTAATGGTAGCGCTTTGCAAGCAGGTGATTATTTACCTTGTTCTTCAGTGTCTCAAGCTGAGGTTACTCATCAATCAAAAGTAAGTCTTTCTGATCGCCCTAATTACTTAGGTGAAATGATTCTACGAGTTGTCTTAGGTTATCAAGAAGCAGCGTTTAGTGACCTAGAAAAAGCACGATTTTTCAATAGTAAGTTCACTATCAGTGACAAATGCGATCGTATGGGATTTCGTTTAACTGGACCAGAAATCAAAACTGATTTGAAAAGTATGTTATCAGAAGGTATCTGTTTTGGTGCAATACAAATACCAGCTGATGGGCAACCCATAATATTATTAAATGATCGTCAAACGATTGGTGGCTACCCTAAGATTGGCTCAATTTTATCTTTAGATATCCCGAAACTTACACAACGCCTACCAGGGTCTGTTATTCATTTTGAAGCAATATCAATGAATGACGCTCAACAGCAACTTCATCTTGCTCATTATCGCTATCAGAACACCCAAACAACAATCATTAAAGACTAAATAGCAATTCAGTATTATTTACGTTATTTAAACTAAACTACTGTCATATAAGAGAATCTCTTTCATATAACTAATTCTCTATATTTTTATACACAATGGAAACACAATGAATAAGTCACAAAATACCGAAACGTCTCAAGAACAAATTACACAACAAATTGAAGACTTAATGGTCACACGTGACGTACGTGGTATGAAACTACTACAAAAAGCATTGGTGCCTGGCTATTACCAACGAGCTGCGCAAACATTGTATAACTGTAAAGGGACTGTGCTTATAGGTACTGGCTTTCCTGTCGATTCAACCTTTGAAACTGATGGTCCAGTTGGGGCAATTGCTCTTTATGATTCTTTAAAGTTTCTTGGCGCTAATCCCATCATTGTGTGTGGAGACCCATTACAAAGCGTAATTGGTGATGATTACCAAACTCATAAAATTAGCGTTGGCGACTTAAGTAAAGGCAAACAAGAAGCACTTGATGGCCTAGATAAACTAAAACCAGATGTGGTTTTATCAATTGAGCGTCCAGGGCTATCAGCAGGTGGCTTCTATGCCAATATGCGTGGCGAAGATATTAGTGCGCGCTGTGCTTGTTTCGATTATTTTTTAATTGAAGCAAACTGCCCCACTATCGCTATTGGTGATGGTGGAAATGAAATCGGTATGGGCAAGGTACTTGAGACTTTAAGAGATTTACCAATAACACCCGCTGTAACAAGTTGCGATGAATTATTAGTGGCGGATGTCTCTAACTGGGGCGCACATGGATTAATCGCGCTCTTGGGCTACTGGAGCGGTGAAGATCTATTAGCTAAAATTAACACATTAGATATCCTCAAATATATCTCAGCTCGTGGAAGTGTAGATGGTGTAACGCGTGAAAACACTCTTACAGAAGATAGTTTGGGTTCAGAAGCGGGACAAGAATTGATTGATGAATTGCGACGTATTACTGGCTTTGTTGGTTAAATATGCATATAAGTAAAAATCAATAAATAGACTGTTTAAGATACACCCCCCTACTTTTAAGTAGTTTTTATATACTGAAACAACACGCAATTATCAATTGTGTTGAGATCCTTTTGCTAAAACTAAAAAGGTTTTTTGTACGAAGTTTTATTAGGCCATTGATATAAACCTTTTAAGGAGCAATCTGTGAAACAAATTATAATTCGTGATGCAACCATTCTCGATTCACCTATTATTTATGAATTCATTAAAGATTTGGCGCGTTATGAAAAAGCGGAACATGAAGTTATTGCGACTGTTTCAGATATAGAAGAATCAATCTTCGGTGTTAATTCTTCAGTTAAAGGTCTTATTTGTGAGCAAGGTAATATTGCCATTGGTTTTGCTGTGTATTTCTACAACTATTCTACATGGCTTGGTAAAAATGGACTGTATCTAGAAGATTTATATGTATCACCCGAATATAGAAGTATAGGAGCGGGTAAACAATTACTACAACACCTTGCAGGAATTGCGGTCAATAATAACTGCGGTCGTTTTGAATGGAGTGTATTAGATTGGAATGAACCAGCTATTAATTTTTATAAATCTATTGGTGCCATCGAAAAAAGCGAATGGCTGGGTTATCAATTAGTCGGGGATGCACTCAAAGAATTCAGCAAAGGCAAAATTGATTAGGTTTTCTGTGAAAAACAACCATTGTGTACTTTTCATGAATCTTCAGAGCATTCTGGTGTCATAGACAATACTTCTACTCTTTTAATTGAAGCATAACTCTATTTAATAATAATTAAATTCGACTATCTTATGAAATATACCTTAGCTTTTTTTATTCTTTTATCTCCTTTCTTAGCAAATGTTAGTGCTGAAGAATTAATATCCTTGAATAAAGATAAATGGGAGATTCTTCAATATTCTAGTATCAAACCGAATGTGGTTGATTCTAATAAGCAGTCTTTAATCATTCGCGTTGATGAATCTGCAGCACCTATATTCTATCGGTTGAAGAAACCAAAGGTAGTGAATGAAATTGTACTTGATGCTGAAGTAATGGGTGATTTAAAACTCAATAAAAGCAAGCAAGGTGCTAAGGGAAATGATGATTTTAGCTTACGTATAGGTTTAGTTTATCAAGGAGAAAAGCGACTTGGCTTCTTTCAAAAACAAATGGCTGCACCCTGGGTAAAAAAACTATATAGCTTAGCACCGAAAAATATTGGTGTAAGTCATGTAGAGTTTTTTACTGTATTTCAAGACAAGCGTTTAGCTAATACTAAAAATACTTCATCAGATCTTATGGTCGACAGTTTTGTAATCGAACAGCCAAGTAATGGAAAAATCCAAACTACGATTAAAGTTCCTTCAAATAAAACGGTCATGGCCTTGTGGGTAAACAGTGATGGGGATGATACAAAATCTAAATTTGCCGTCAAAATTAATAAGCTAATGCTTAGATAACTCCAGACTTTGTGGCTCAAATAGTAACTGATAATTACTATATAAAAACTACACCCCCCTACTTTTAATCCTTTTTACAATTCTTTTACAAACCTGATGATTTATTTATGTAGGATAGATTTACACGGTTTATAACAAGGAGAAGTTTATGAAGTGGTTTCAAATTCTGCTATTAGCGATCAGCGTATCAGTTTTAATCGGTTGTGGTGGAGGTTCTGGAGGAAATTCAAATACTCCTATTAATAATCCTACTATCGTTACAAATCTGTCTAAACCAACATTAATTTATAACCAGTCTCCAAGAATAAACCAAGAGCTTCACCTAAGGATTGAAGATAATACTGCCACAGTAACATCTGATTATTCTTGGAAGATCACATCTCAACCAAGCTCATCTAATATCCAGATAAATGTATCAAGCGACAGTAAGTCTGGATTGTTAACACCAGCTGTTGCCGGACAATATAAAATTACTGCTACGCCTTTGTCTGGCAATATTATACAAACTCAATTTTCAGTTGAAAAAAACCTACCTTTTAATACTGTTAAGTTAGAGGGTTATGACCCCACTCAGGAAATATCAAAACAAACTGGTGTCATATCAAATCAGTCTTGGATTTACTCAGAATCATTGAGTGGCTCAGCTATCGAAACAATCGTATCAAATTACAATAGTTTAACTATTCTAGAGTTTGACCAAGTTAGGGGGTTGTTAGTTGAATTTGATGATAGTGTTACACAATCGCTGCTTGATTTAGATAAAGTCAGGACAGTTTCTGGAATCGATAGCGTTGACTCTAGAGTATTTGAAGGGGCTTACTCTTTTAAGAAACCTAACAAAACCGCTTCGGACGGAAGTGCTTTTAATGATGGTGGGGATAATTGGCATTTAGAACACATAGGTATTGAGCAAGCTTGGGATGTAACCATCGGCAATGATAAATTTGATATTGGTATAGCAGACTCAATAGATACTTATCAAACACAACATGAAGACTTAAAAGGAAAATTTACAGAAGCTACAATAAATGAAATAGACCCTAATTTTGAATTTAGCTTTCATGGCACTGCTGTTGCCGGATCTATTGGTGCCATAACTGATAACGACAAAGGTATATCTGGAGTAAATTGGTTAAACCCATTAGTTGGCGGCTATGGAAGTTATGAAGGCATTAAAAGCATTATTTCCAAAGATCGAGTTCCACTAATCAATATTTCTCTAGAGCTTTCAGAATACGTGCCCAGTGGATTTGTCCCTAGTAACCTTATAGACGTTGGTAAACGAAGACTTCGTACATATTTGGGTTCGAGAGATTATAGAAAATTAGCAGCTTTTTATTATAATAAATTATTTATTTATGCCGCAGGAAATGGCATAGGAAATGGCGAAGGATTTAATGGCATTTTTGGTGTAGATGCCATATTAGATAATGGTGCTCTGCATTATGCCTTACCATTATCTAATCAATTATCGAAGAAAAATAACATCATTTTAGTCGCTGCACTTGTCAATGATAATAGACTTTTATACAGCTCTAACTACGGCGAGAGTATAGATATTGCGGCACCATCAAATTATAAATCGACCAAAAGTAATACTAGTTCAGTAACATTACCGAGTGCAGAACTTGATACTTATTACGAGAGTGACGAGTATGCCATTAATACTTATAAAGATGCATTTGGTGGTACTTCTTCTGCAGCACCCGTGGTAACGGGTGTAGCATCCTTAATTTTAGCTGTTGACCAATCACTAACTGCATCTGAAGTGAAATCTATATTGGTAAATAGTGCGACGACATCAGCTACTGAAAGATATATTTCATTTACTGATGCAGGTGAGAACAATTCAAATATTCAGGCACTTGCCCATCCTATTCCAATATTAAATGCCGCTTCTGCATTAACCATGACGAAAGAAATTAAGGAAGGTAGAGAAGTACTAATTGAACATGCATTTTCGGATCCATTTAAAGCTACTATTACCGTTAACCTCTCTTCTGCAAATGAAAGCGTTACATTCAAATCATTTGATTACAAAGCTAGTGTGAAATCTAACGCAAGCTCTGGTGCTTATGAAGAGTTTCTAAATGGAACTGTAGCGGGCTTCAGTCCATTAGTTATGCAAAACCTTTCTCCCGAAAATACACACTATAAAATAGCAGGAACTACAACAACACAATTTCCACATGAAGCAACGGGAATAAACCTCGATAGTATTTACAGTTATGAGTTTATTGTCCCAAAAATAAATGCACGTACTACAAACAGAGACACTCAAGCTATTATTCCTAATGTATCTATTGATATACAATTTGAAGATGGATCGTTGCCTGTTGCCTTTGGTTCTTCAGATGCAACTGGTAATTTTCGACTCTTTTTAGCACCAGGTAAATATACAATAAATGCTAAGGCTGATGGATATAACGATCTCATTGAAATAGTTAACGTGGCAGCTTCAGATACTATATTAGATATTGATCTACAGTTAACTCCCGACACCGTTAACCCTACTTCAGGTGGAGAGTTAACTAGAATAACGCCAATCACACCGTTTACTACTTCAGAAACTACAACAAATACAATTGGCCCACTCACGTTTACTTATGAGAGTGGTTTTGAGGGAGATATTGAGGCTATTTCACGACCTGTAGAATCAGGACCAGGAGCTTATTTAGATCAAGTTATTCAATTTCGCGCTGGAATTACTTCAATGACTATTAATCAAATAAAAAGAGACATAGGGGTAGAAGTCACCTGTGCAAGTGGTGATGACTCCTATTCAACTAAAACTGTAGATTTTTCAAGTGGAGTTGTTGTTGATAAAGGTCTAAAAAACGGTCAACTATTCTCTTGTAGTTCAACATATCAGTCTGTAGTACCTACAACCATTAGTAATGATGAAGCAGAATTACAAAGTTTAATTTCTACTTGGGCGACAGATAGACCACATGGCAATGCTATAAGCACAAACTGCCCTGTAGTCGAGGATGTTATCGGTTCAGAGGAGAGATGTACTATCGATTTACTAACTAATTATCTGATAACGGATGATACCAGTAAACAACACAAGGTTTCGACTAGAACTAAATATGATACTTTATAAAGACCGCTACACTTTTTATATAAAAATACTTTAATATTTAAAAAATGAAGTTTGCTTATAAGCAAAGCTAGTAGTGCTAGTAGTCCTTCATTAAAATTTTAAAGTAATCTTAGAGTATATAAAACTTAGACATTTTACAGGCAAAAAAATAGCGAAACTTTAAAGCTTCGCTATTTATAAAACACTGTAAAAATGGGGGGTGTCTTTTTAAGTTTATTTAGTAGACGCCAGGGCTTCTTCAATATAAAACTCACGAAGTTTTATCGCGATTGGGCCAGGTGTACCATTACCGATAGTCTTACCATCGATACTAACAACCGGAGTTACGAAGGTTGTGGCTGAACTTAAGAAAGCTTCTGCAGCATCCATTGCTTCTTCTGGTGTAAACAACCTTTCTTCTATCTTCATATTGTCTTCAGCAGCTAATCGCATAATAGCTTTACGCGTGATACCCGCTAAAATTTCAGTACCTAAATGACGCGTAACTAAAGTACCTTCTTTTGTAATAATGTAAGCATTATTTGAACTACCTTCTGTGATATAGCCATCTTCTATCATCCATGCATCATCTGCACCAGCAGCTTTTGCAGCCATTTTAGCCATACTTGGCGCTAGTAATTGAACCGTTTTAATATCACGACGTCCCCAACGAATATCTGGAACGGTGATTATCGTCATGCCTTTTTTAGCATATGGGCTTTCTAAAATATTAAGTTTCTGTGAGAACATAACTAAAGACGTCGGTGTGTTCTCAGGAAAGTGAAAACCACGATCAGCAACACCACGACTTACTTGCAAATAAATAAGACCTTGATCAAGGTTATTCTTTTCAATTAATGTTTTTTGAGCTGTTTCAATCTCTTCGTTAGTCGCAGGAGGCGTTAATGAGAGTTCGTTCATTGAACGATGTAGACGAGTTAAATGACCTTCATTATCGATTAGTTTACCGTTTAAAACCGAGCTAACTTCGTAAACACCGTCAGCAAATAAAAAGCCACGATCAAAGACAGAAATTTTAGCATCTGCTTCAGGGAGGTATTCGCCATTCACATAAACGATTCTATTCATTTTTTTATTCCTATTTAAATTATTTAGCTAGTGCTTAGTTAAAGGTTTATAAAACAATTCTACTATCGAATGCTTTAAATGTGATGGTTTTATACAGATAATTTTTAAATTATTGTAGTACCAGTTCGCTAATTTTATTGGAATATTACGTTGTCGTAATTTAGCGTAATGCGATTATTGAAATTTGACGACCATACTCTTTTTCATCAGCATGAGTATTACGTCGGTAACTAAAATATTCATCTTTACCTGTGTAAGTATCCACAGTTAGAGACTCAGCATTAATCTTACTTAGTTCGCATTGAGCTAAAATATAAGCAGGTAAATTAAAATAGCTTTTCTCGCTAATATGACTAATAAACTTATCCGTATTAAAATCGCTTAAAGACTCTAATTGCTGAATAAAATCATCTCTAACTTCATAGGATTCTTGATGAATAGTTGGACCTATGCAGGCATGAATATTTTGGCGTGTAGCACCTTGTTCACACATACTAGTTACAACTGACTCTATAATACCGCTTACTGCACCTTTCCAACCAGAATGTGCAGCAGCAATTACGCCTGCTTTTCTATCAGCAAACAACACTGGTGCGCAATCGGCTCCTAATACACTTAATGCAAAGCCTTTAACTTTGGTAACCAAGGCATCACCTTCATGAAAATCGTCACTACTTTTGGCAGTAATCACATGAACTTGAGTGCTATGAATTTGTTTTAAGCCAAATAGTTTTGTTTCTTCTAAGCCCAAAGCATGAATAGCTCTCCATCTATTTTCAATA
>CALISP010000069.1 GCA_938041705.1 uncultured Cocleimonas sp.
TTGATTCCACCAACGTTGTGCAATAGTTCCATACATTGCTCTAAAATCAGTTGTAAATTGTACATTGCCGTTTTCATCTAGTCGTTCAAAGTTAGGATGTCGACCATACACACCACCACGTACTCTTCCACCAAGTACCATATGAGCTGATGCAGTACCATGATCTGTTCCGGCACCTCGATTTTCTTTAACGCGCCGACCAAATTCAGAATAAGTAACGACGATGACGTTATTCCAGAGCCCCGCTTTTTGCATCGCTTGTTGAAAGGAAGCTAATCCATTAGCGACTTGGTATAAAGCATTGTCTTGAGCGCCTCGTTGACCTGAGTGTGTATCAAATCCATCCTGAGTAACTTTATATACTGGAGAATCTATGCCGCTGAGAATCATTTCTGCAACAGATTCGAGGCTATGACCTAAAACACCTTTAGAGAATTTAACGCCAGAGCGAGGAGGGCGATTACCCATTTTATTGGCTAGTTGTGCGCCTACCCCAAAGAGTTGATGTTGTGTTTGACTTACATGTGCAATGGCAGGATTTAGATTAGTTGGTTGAACATCATTGATTCGTTTAATTTGATTTAAGAAGGTCTTAGGGTTTTGCATAGTTACAGCATTTAGATTACTGCTATTTAACGGGCCAAGTTTTGCTTGCCCTTTATTTAAAGCTACACCATGTAAACCTTGTTTAAAATTAGGTAAAACTCTTGATAACCACCCAGCTTCAATGACTTGGTTCGCATTTGATGCTGAATTCCAAATATCCATTGAGCGAAAATGAGATAGCACAGGATGTGGATATCCTACACCTTGTATCCATGCCATATTACCTTTATTCCACAGTGGCATTAATGCTTTCATACGAGGGTGCATTCCCACCTGATCGTTTAGTGGCAAAAGTTGTCTTGCTTGAATGCCAATACGAGGTCGATATCGATAATAGAGTTCATCTGCAAATGGTACTAATGTATTAAAGCCATCATTTCCGCCTTTCAGTTCAACTAAAACAACAATTTTATCGGGTCTTTTGCCGTTTGCTGCAAATAGCAATTCAGGAGTTAGTAATGGCACAGTCGCCGAAGCTGAAACCAGACTCGCGTATTTTAAGAAATCTCTACGATCCATTTTTGTTGTCATTATTATATCCTGCCTAGTTAACTTGATATGCTGGGTCTAATACGAAAGCTCGAGTTAAACGTTGCTTACCTGGTTCTGTTGGCATTTTTTGTAAGGGTGGTATAGCAAGTAACCATTGGTGTAATTGTTCAGGTGTGACATCTGGCATTTTACTGGCTATACCGCCTTTATTTTTGCGTTCATTAAGATTACCACTAGTTAGGTTTGTCATCATCGAATTACGTCTGAGGATTGATTGGGTGCTAATCCATGTTTTACCACCACTCCAACCTTTAACACTAGGGTGTGCGAATACACCTTGACCCATGATATTTAAATTATGTGCTAAGTCAGTTCGTCGAAGCGTGTATGGCAAGGTACGTAAAGTTCCTAAAGTGAGTTCGATAGGTGATTTAATCAGTGCACCACGATTGGGTTTCGCCCAAAAGACTTGGCTGTTGAGTACTTGATTCATTAACGCTTTAATATCATAACCAGAGTTACGAAACACTGCCGCCCATTGGTTGATAATTCTCTGATCGGGTTTCGATATATTGATAAACTCTCGCCACATTTTTTTAGCAATAGTTTCAGCAGTACGAGGATGTTTTAATAGTATGTTGATGATATCTTCGCCTTTAAAATTTCCACGTTTACCTAGAAACGTTTTAACGCCTGTATCATGTTCAGCTGGATTGAATCTAAAAAGCCCATTACGGTCGTCAATACTCCAACCTGTGAATGCTCGTGCGGCTTCACGCATATCGTTTTCTTTATAATTACCGATACCTATGGTGAATAATTCTAGTAGTTCGCGGGCAAAATTTTCGTTAGGTTCTTCTTTGGTGCTGACATAACCATCAAGATATAAAAGCATTGCAGGGTCGCGAGCAATGTTATGTAACATTTGTCCAAAATTACCTAAGGCATTATTACGAAGCATTAGGTTTTGTTTATGCAGCATACTCGCTTGGTTGGTCTTTTTGATACTTGAAGGAAAATGATTATGCCAAAACAACGTCATGCGTTCTAGAAAAGGGGATTGTGTCGCTAATAAATGCTTTACCCACCACTGTTGTAAGGCTTTACCCTCACCTCGAGAAATACGTTTTATCATTTTTCGTCGACGCATGTTGCCACGAAGACTAACCATTTTAGGCCAAGGAGTCATAGCCGGAGGCGCAGCTAAGTTTCTATTTTGATTGTTGAATAAATAATTAATAGCTTGTTGCCGGGTGAGGTTTTGAAAACGTACTATCGTTTCCCACTCTGATCCAATACCCGTCCGAGATACGAGATGGCGAGCATCCTCAAATCCTAATTTCCCCATGAAAAACCTTTATTGCTTTGTTTAGTTTATTTATTTTATAGCCGAACTGAAAACAATTTTTTCGGCTGTATTTATTATTTTTTAGTGTGAGTCGAATAATAACAAGATTACAATATAGAGAGTTAAAAGCAAGAATAGTTCATCTAATATTCTTTCTTTTGATAATTTATCCTTATTTATTTTTGATATTCGTTCTTAAAGATTAGAGATAAATGGTCTAGCTTTGCATAAGTTCTCTGTATATTTTTAAAGATAAAAACGAACCGAGTTTCAGCGAGATAATAGCATTGTTGTTTAATGCTAGCCAAAAGGAAGGTGTAGTCGCATCAATATTACTTAAAAGTAGGGGGGTGTCTTTTTTAACACTAATGTTAAAGAATAATGCATTTATACCTTGTTTCTGTTAAAAAGACCTTCTAACTAACCCGCTATAAAGTTGCTTTGATATGGAAGATTCAAGACTATATAAAATTTCATACTATAACCAAGATAAAGTATATGAGTTATATGCCAAACAGGTTTATGAAGCCGATCTGTATGGTTTTATAACAATTGAAGAAATCGTTTTTGGAAGCCAAAGTGAATTGGTAATTGATCCCACTGAAGAGAAGCTCAAAACAGAGTTTGAATCAGTAAAACGAAGTTTTGTACCGATGCATTCAGTTATAAGAATTGATGAGGTGAAAGAGCAGGGTCTGTGTAAGATTCGAGATTCAAAAGGTCCAAGCAATTCCGTTGCTACATTTCCTACTAAACGTGGTGCTTAAATTTGAATAGTTATTCATCTTAATAACTATTTAGGTATAAGTTACAGACACAAAAAAGGCGATCATTTTGATCGCCTTTTTTGTGGATAAAATCTAGGAACTTACATAGATTCTGAAACCATGTAATCAACAGCTACTTTTATATCGCCGTCTGAAATACTCATGTTTCCGCCTTTAGCAGGCATAGCTCCTTTTCCTTTAATGGCGGCTTCATACAGAGAATCAGAACCCATCGCAATACGAGCAGACCAACCAGCTTTATCACCAATTTTCGGAGACCCAGCAACACCTGAATCGTGACATGCGAAACAAGAGTTTTTATAAACAGCTTCACCAGCCGAGTGATCTACAGTTTCAGTAGCAGCGGCTACTGCAGCAAGAGCTTCAGTTTTAACTACTTCTACTTTTTCATCAACCTTAGTTGCTACTTCTTCTACTTTTCCTTCAGTTTTTGCTACAACTTCTTCGACTTTTTCAGCAACTGTTTCTTTTACTTCTTCAACCTTAGTTTCAACTACTGCTTTTTCTTCTTTTTTTGGAGCAGCTTCAGCTTTAACAGCCATCGCCGGCTTTTCCTCAACGGCAGTTGCTGGAGTTGTCGCAGAGGATCGAGGAACTAGATCAATGCCTGCTTTTTTTATCATATGACTAACAACTAATTCCATTTCAGAATCAGTAATGTCCGGATTTCCACCACGAGCAGGCATTCCACCTTTACCATTTATTGCAGATGTTACCAAGGCGGCATATCCACCTGAAAGACGAGTTTCCCATGATGCTGTATCGTCAAGTTTAGGTGCGCCTGCAACGCCATTATCATGACATACTCCACAGGTAGCTCCGTAAATCTCTTCACCTGAACGTGCAGCAGATGCCATAGATTCTTCTTTAACTTCAACTTTTCCAATAGGAGCAAGTACTTTAGCTGCAGCAGCAACAATTGGCTTTACAACTTTTTCACC
>CALISP010000070.1 GCA_938041705.1 uncultured Cocleimonas sp.
CGATATTTATTCAATCGAGGATTTGGCTCAATTAATTCACGACTTGAAAAACGTTAATCCTAAAGCACGTATTTCTGTGAAGTTGGTTTCTGAAGTGGGTGTAGGAACAGTAGCCGCAGGTGTGACAAAAGCTCATGCAGATCATTTAACTATTTCTGGTTACGATGGAGGTACGGGTGCATCTCCTTTGACGTCATTACGTCATGCAGGCTCGCCTTGGGAAATTGGCTTGGCAGAAACACACCAAACATTGGTGATGAATAAATTAAGAAGCCGCGTTTGTGTTCAAGCAGATGGTGGTTTAAGAACAGGGCGTGATGTTGTTATTGCTGCCTTGTTGGGAGCCGATGAATTTGGCTTTGCCACTGCGCCATTAATAGCAGAGGGTTGTATTATGATGCGTAAATGTCATCTTAATACTTGTCCAGTTGGTGTTGCTACTCAAGATCCTGAATTACGCAAGAAATTTACGGGTAAACCAGAGCATGTTATTAACTATTTCTTCTTTGTTGCTGAAGAAATGCGTCAATTGATGGCTAAATTAGGTTTTCGTACCGTCTCAGAAATGGTTGGTCAGTCTGATAAAATTCACATGAAAGAAGCGATTGACCACTGGAAAGCAAAAGGTCTTGATTACAGTCGTTTATTGGCTAAACCTAGAGCAAATTCACATGATGATGTGCATCATACTATGGAGCAAGATCATGGGATTGAAGCCGCATTAGATAATGAATTAATTGAATTAGCTCAAGTTGCGTTAAACGATGGTGACAAAGTTGATATCAATATAGATATCGAAAATCATAACCGAACCTTTGGCACGATGCTTTCTGGACGAGTTGCTGAAAAGTATGGTCATGCAGGATTACCAGATGACACCATTAGCATTAATGTGTCTGGTACTGCAGGTCAATCTTTTGGAGCATGGCTCACTAAAGGCGTAACTCTTAGACTCTCTGGTGAAGGTAATGACTATGTAGGTAAAGGTTTATCGGGCGGCAAGATCATTATTCATCCTCCTGAAGCTTGTAAGATTGAAAAAGCGGAAGAAAATATTATCGTTGGAAATACTGTTTTGTATGGCGCTATTTCAGGTGAAGCTTACTTTAATGGGGTAGGTGGTGAACGTTTTGCTGTTCGTAATTCTGGTGCAACAGCGATTGTTGAAGGTCTTGGAGATCACGGTTGTGAATATATGACAGGTGGAATCGTTGTTTGTTTAGGTAAGACAGGAAGAAACTTTGCCGCTGGTATGTCAGGTGGTATTGCTTATGTATTTGATGAAGATAAAAAGTTCGCTAAACGTTGTAATTCTGAAATGGTTGAGCTTCATTCTATAAAACCAGATAAGACTAAAGTTGACGTCACTGACCTGTTACAAGCTGATGAAACTCGTCTTAAAGGTATCATAGAAAGTCATCATCTCAATACGGGTTCTGAACGAGCAAAAATGCTGTTAGATAATTGGGATAAGTACTTGCCTCAGTTCATCAAAATATTACCGACAGACTATCGTAAAGCGTTAGAGAATCGTTTGAATAAAAAAGCAGCAGCATAATATATCTAAAAAAACATCGTTAAAGACAATGTTAAAGAAAACGAAAAATAGATAATCAAAAGAAAGCAGAAACAGTTTTAAGGAAAACAGTATGGGTAAGACTACAGGATTTAAAGAATACGATCGTAATGATAGAGCCTATAAGCCAGTTGGTGAACGAGTTGTGCATTTTAAAGAGTTTGTAATTCCTTTGGATGAACAAGAGCTTCAAACACAAGGTGCTCGCTGCATGGATTGTGGTATTCCATTTTGTCACGATGGTCCTAACGGTGGTTGCCCTGTCAATAATCTTATTCCTGATTGGAACGATATGGTCTATCACGGTGAATGGAAGGATGCTCTAGAAAGCCTTCATTCGACTAATAATTTTCCTGAAGTTACAGGTCGTATTTGTCCTGCACCATGCCAAGAATCATGTACTTTAAATATCAATGATAACTCGGTTACGATCAAAACTATTGAACAAGCGATCATTGATAAAGGCTATGAAAATGATTGGGTAAAACCTGAAATATGCGATAAAAAAACAGGCAAGAAGGTTGCTATAGTAGGTTCGGGCCCTGCAGGCATGGCAGCAGCTCAGCAATTAGCAAGAGTGGGTCATGATGTTACTGTTTTTGAAAAAGAAGTTGCTGTTGGTGGTTTGATGCGCTTTGGTATTCCTGATTTTAAACTGGATAAATCAGTCATTGATCGACGTATGGAACAAATGGAAGCTGAAGGTGTAGAGTTTGTCACCAGTACCAAAATTGGTGTTGATATTCCCGCAAAACAATTGTTACAAGATTTTGATGCCATTGCATTAACAGGTGGCTCTGAAAAGCCTAGAGATTTAACGATCCCTGGACGTGGTCTTAAAGGTGTTTATTATGCTATGGATTATCTCAAGGCTAATACTAAACATGTCCAAGGATTTCATGGTGAAGAAAATGTTATATCTGCGAAAGGTAAGCACGTTGTTGTAATTGGTGGTGGTGATACTGGGTCAGACTGTATTGGAACCTCAACACGAAATGGAGCGGCATCTGTTACACAAATTGAGATTATGCCTCAACCTCCTGAAAAAGAAGATAAAGGTTTAGTATGGCCTGATTGGCCTAATAAAATGCGTACTTCTTCTTCGCAAGAAGAAGGTTGTGAACGTCTGTTTTCTATTGCTACCAAAGAATTTCTTGATGATGATAATGGTAATCTTCAAGCAATTAGCTGTGTAAAGGTAGAATGGCAAAAAGATGATGCTGGTAAGTGGCAACTTATAGAACTTGAAGGTTCTGAATTTGAATTAAGGGCTGATATTGTTACGTTGGCTATGGGTTTTGTTCATCCTGTGCACCGCGGTATGTTAAAAGAGTTAGAATTAGAGTTAGATCATGTTGGTAACGTAAAAGGAAGTACAGAAGGATCAGAAGCCTATACTACCTCAATGGAGAAAGTATTTAGTGCGGGTGATATGCGCCGAGGACAATCATTAGTGGTTTGGGCGATTAGAGAAGGTCGTCAATGCGCACATGCGATTGATACGTTCCTTATGGGTTATACATCTCTCCCGAGGTAAAATAACTACGCATCACGTCTAAAGTGATTAATTCCTATAAGAGTATTAATCACTGCGACTCTAAGTTCATGCTTCCTGCTTTGAACCTTATTACTGTAGATCCAGACTGAATAGACATTTATGTTCTTGAGTGCCAAATAAAGTACTTAAAAGTGGGGGGTGTCTATTTTTAACTCTATTTACTCATTTTATTATTTCTTATTTATACTATCATTTACCTCATTAGTTTCTCTTTATTAACACCCTAATCTATGGCATCTGGACGCATACCTCGTGAATTTATTGACGATCTAATCACTCGTGCAGATGTTGTGGATGTTATTAACGCGCGCGTGCCATTAAAAAAGAAGGGTAGAGAATATGGTGCTTGTTGTCCTTTTCATAATGAGAAAACCCCCTCTTTTACAGTAAGCCCTAGCAAACAGTTTTATCATTGTTTTGGTTGTGGTGTACATGGATCTGCCATTACTTTCTTGATGGAATACGAACATTTAGATTTCGTGGAAGCCATTGAATCATTGGCCGACTCGATGGGTGTTATTGTGCCTCGTGAACAAGGTGGAAAAGCCCCTAGCCCTGAGCAAAGACAGCGCAGCAAAGATTTATATACATTGTTAGAAGATGCAAATAATTATTATCAATTACAATTAAAAAATACACCTCAAGCAGTTGATTATCTTAAAAATAGAGAGCTAAGTGGTGAGATATGTAAGCGTTTTAATATAGGTTATTCTCTCAATGGTTGGGACCATACTTTAAAACACTTTGCCAATAATCAAGCCCATAACTATTCTGAGCAACAGCTTATAGATTCTGGCTTAGTAATAAAAAAAGATGATGGAAAAATGTATGATCGTTATCGTGATCGTATTATGTTTCCAATACGAAACCGCAAAGGGCAAGTGATTGGTTTTGGCGGACGTGTATTAGGAGATGAATTACCGAAATATATTAATTCTCCAGAAACAACAATCTTTCATAAAGGACGAGAGCTATATGGGCTTTATGAGGCAAGAAAAAATACTCAAAAATTAGAGCGTATCATTGTTGTAGAAGGATATATGGATGTGATTGCTTTATCGCAATTCGATATCTCTTACGCCGTTGCAACTTTGGGGACAGCAACAACTCAAGATCATATCAAACAACTATTTCGAGCTGTGCCAGAAATTATATTTTGTTTTGATGGTGACAGGGCAGGACGCGAAGCTGCTTGGCGTGCATTAGAAAATGCTATGCCAGTAATGCAAGATGGTAAAGAAATACGCTTTTTGTTTTTACCGGATGGTGAAGACCCAGATACGCAAGTTAGAAAAATTGGAAAGGAAGCTTTTGAAGAAAGCTATCAAAAAGCAGCTTCATTAAATGCTTACTTTATTGAAAATCTTCATGAACGTTTTAATATTACCTCAGATGAAGGAAAAGCAAGATTCATTGGAGAAGCATCTAAGTTATTGCAGCTTATGCCAGATACTCTGGTTAAAGATCAACTTATAATGCGTTTAGCAAAGCAAACCAGTATTGATGAGAAGATTTTACGTAAAAGACAACTCTCATCAGAAAATAGTCTTATTAACGAAGATCCCTCTTACCTTAAAAGTAATAAAAATAGTAATTTAACGCGCATAAGTAATCGAGAAGTGCGTCAAACACCTGTTCGTTATGCGATTAGCTTGTTATTAAATGAACCAATATTAATAAAGTCTATAAAAAATATTGAAGAAATTGTTCTTTCAAAACTGCCAGGATCAGATTTGTTGACTACACTTATTGAAGCACTACAAGAGAACCCAAATATTAAACCGGTGGCTCTTCTAGATAGATGGAAAAACACTGAATTTGAAGCACCTCTATATCAATTAATGAAATGGCAACCAGAATCCGAAGATATAGTGATGTTGGAGCAGGAATTTAAAGGTTGTCTTAGACAAATACGAAAACGAGCAGATGAAATAAAAATAGAGCACTTGATTCATTTAGAAAGAACAACAGGTCTTACAGAGGCACAGGGGCAGGCTTTATTGCTTTTATTAAAAAATAAAAGATAGGCCTTTTAATTTAAAAAATTGATACCATACTTTAACTATTAAAATATCATCATACGGTACTAATAAACTAACAGCGGGTTATGCTTTTAGAGTTAAAATACTGTTATAATATTTGACCAAATTTTCATCCTTATTTATTCACTGTATATAAGTAGTTAATATTGCATAAATACGCGTTAAAGGCGCAAAGTTATATATGAGCAAAAAAACCAAACAAGAAGATGTTCAAGCTGAAGAAGCAAGTGCATTAACTGAAGAAACAAAAGCCGCTGTATCGACTAGTCAGACAGGATTAAAGTTTCTTATCCTAAAAGGTAAAGAGCAGGGCTATTTAACCTATGCAGAAGTAAATGATCACTTACCTGACTCTATTGTTGATCCAGAGCAAATCGAAGAGATTGTTACTACCATCGGTGATATGGGTATCAAAGTCTACGAGAAGGCTCCGGATGAAGATAGCTTAGTTCTTGCAGAAGAAACAACTGAAGCTGATGATGATGCAGCAGAAGAAGCTGCAGCTGCACTAACAAGTGTTGACAATGACTTTGGTCGAACAACTGATCCTGTACGTATGTATATGCGTGAAATGGGTACAGTTGAATTATTGACTCGCGAAGGCGAAATTGAAATTGCTATTCGAATTGAAGAAGGCTTGTATGAAGTTCTTACTGCGCTTTCGGAATTCCCCGCATCTACAGAATTCCTTTTAGACTTTTACGCTAAAGTAGAAGCAGAAGAAAAACGTTTAACTGATCTTATTTCTGATTTTGTTGATCCAAATGCTGAGCGTCATGTTATACCTGAACCGGCACCGATTGTTACTCCTGAGTCTAAAGAAGAAGCAGAGCGTAAAGCTGCTGAAGCTGCGGAAAATGCAGAAGACGGCGATGAAGATGATGATGAAGAAGAAGTAGAACCAGAAGATTTAGGTCCAGATCCTGAAATTGCTCAAGAGAAATTTTCTGAGTTAAATGCTCTCTATGTTCAATCATGTCAGGCATTTGATAATGATGATTTCGTAGAATATAAGCGTTTAAGAGCAGAACAAGGTAAGAAGCTATTAGAATTTAAATTGACGCAGCCTGTTATTGATGAAATTGGTGGTCAACTGCATGGAATTATCGAGAGAATTCGTGGCTATGAACGCCAGATAATGAAACTCTGTGTCCAAAAAGCAGCGATGCCAAAGAAAGATTTCATTAGTAGTTTTCCTAAGAATGAAACCGATCTTCTATGGTTAGAGAAATATATTGAATCTAAACCTAAGCAAAAAGAGAATCTAGATCCATTTAAAGAAGACGTGACTTTCAATCAATTACAGTTACAAAAAATTGAAAAAGAAACCAGCTTAACGGTTACACAAATTAAAGATATCAATCGCATTGTGTCTGTTGGTGAGGCGAAAGCTCGTCGTGCTAAGAAAGAAATGGTAGAAGCGAATTTACGATTGGTTATCTCAATTGCAAAAAAATACACTAATCGTGGATTACAATTCTTGGACTTGATTCAAGAAGGTAATATTGGTTTGATGAAAGCGGTTGATAAGTTTGAATACCGTCGTGGTTATAAATTCTCGACCTATGCTACATGGTGGATTCGTCAGGCAATAACTCGTTCAATTGCTGACCAAGCCCGTACCATCCGTATACCAGTGCACATGATTGAGACGATCAACAAATTGAACCGCATCTCTCGTAAATTGCTACAAGAGAAAGGTCGCGAAGGAACTCCTGAAGAACTCGCTGTTGAAATGGAAATGCCGGAAGATAAGGTTCGTAAAGTAATGAAAATTGCGAAAGAGCCTATCTCAATGGAAACGCCAATTGGAGATGATGAGGATTCATCATTGGGTGATTTTATTGAAGATGGTAACGTTCAGTCACCAATCGAGTCTGCAACGGCTACCGGTTTAGGTGAAAGTACT
>CALISP010000071.1 GCA_938041705.1 uncultured Cocleimonas sp.
CATACTTTATAATATCATTTATATAAACGAGATCTGAGTAAGATATAAGCAAGGTAGTTATAAACATTAAAAACAAAGTGATATAAAACAATAAAAAGTAGGGGGGTGTCGATTTTTAATACTGTTATATAGTTTATTACATTTCAGCACTAAATCAGAATTTAATAAGAGCTGAACCCCATGTAAAACCTCCACCGAAAGCTTCTAATAGGATTATTTCTCCTCGTTTAATACGACCATCTCTGACCGCAACATCTAACGCTAACGGCACAGATGCAGCTGAGGTATTTCCGTGTTCATGTACAGTGACAACTACTTGATCCATAGACATTTTTAGCTTTTTAGCGGTAGCTTTAATAATTCTAATATTTGCTTGATGTGGAACCAACCAATCAATATCAGATTTTTTCATATTATTATGTTCTAAGGTTTCATCAACAATACGTCCTAAAGTATTTACTGCAATACGAAACACTTCATTGCCTTTCATTTCCATGAATACACCACCTGCATTCAGCAAATCCGAATCTGACGAGACTCCAGCATTCGTTTTAAGCAGTTCTTTATATTGACCATCAGCATGGAGATGAGTAGAAAGGATACCTTGATCTTCTTCAGTCGCTTCTAAAATTACAGCGCCTGCTCCATCTGCGAAAAGAATACAGGTACCGCGATCTGTCCAATCAGTAATGTTCGACATAGTTTCAGCGCCAATAACCAATACGCATTTATGTGAACCACTTTTGATAAATTTATCAGCAACGCCTAAAGCGTAAACAAAACCAGTACAAACCGCTTGAACATCAAACGCGGTACAGCCTCTTATCCCTAATCTTTGTTGTAATAAACAAGCTGTACTAGGGAAGATCAAATCTGGTGTAGTAGTAGCGAAGACTATTAAATCAATATCTTCAATAGCGATTCCTGCCATTTCTATCGCATTACGAGCAGCAACTTCAGCTAAATCACAGGTAGTTTCACCTTTTTCGGCAATATGACGTTTTTCAATACCAGTACGTTCAACAATCCAATCGTGACTAGTATCAACCATTTTCTCAAGATCATGATTGGTTAATACTTTTTCAGGTAAATAGCTTCCTGTACCTGTAATTTTCGAATTCATCCTGTACCCAAATCTTCAATGTGTGTTTTTTATTATACTATCTATTAATAGAGAGAATTATATTAATAGTACAATTTTTAGATTTCTGTCTTATTTCTATTATAACGATCAGTTTTTAGCTTTTTAAATGTTTCTGTAAATGTTCTTCAATTCGATCAGGAACCTTCTCAATAACTGCTTTACGAGCAATTCCTATTGCATTCGCAAACGCCACATCATCTGCGCCACCATGACTTTTTATAACAATCCCTTTCAAACCAAGAAAACTAGCACCATTATAACGACGATGATCAAAGCGTTCTCTGAATGATTTAATTACGGGTAAAGAGATTAAAGCTGCAAATTTTGCATATAGTGACTTTGTGTAACCAGCTTTGATTTCCTCTGATAGCATTTTTGCCAATCCTTCAGTTGTTTTTAAGGCAACATTCCCGACGAAACCATCACAAACAATAACATCTACATCTCCATGAAAAATATCATTACCTTCAACAAAACCGATGTAATTGAAGTCACCGCTTTGCAGTTTGTCATGAGCTGCTTTTACTTGCTCATTCCCTTTCATATCCTCAGAGCCAATATTTAACAAACCAACTCGAGGTTTATCTACTCCATCAATAGCATATACTAGCTCAGAGCCCATGATTGCAAATTGATACAAATGCTCTGATGTTGAATCTATGTTGGCGCCTAAGTCGAGCATATAGGTATGACCTGAAGCAGCTGGAATAGCCGCACATATTGCAGGCCGGTCAATTCCTTTTAATGTTCGCAGTACGAATCTACCCGTTGCCATAAGTGCACCGGTATTACCAGCGCTTACAGCAGCATCAGCCCTATTTTCTTTAACTAAATTAATAGCTACACGCATTGATGAATCTTTTTTACCACGCAAAGCTAATGCTGGCGATTCATCCATCGTTACAACTTGTGAAGCATGTTGAATAATTAATCTATCGTTTGTTTCTTGTTTTAGTTTTTTTAGCTCTTGAGTAATTAAAGATTCGTCACCTACTAAAATAAGAGCAGTGTCGTTATATTCCTTAAGAAACATTATTGCTGCAGGTATGGCTGCTTCTAAGCCATTATCCCCACTCATTATATCTATTGCGATTCTATGTAGTGATGCCATTAAGCTAAACCATTACTTTAAAACAAAATGATGAAAAGCAAATCATGCTAGATTAGATTGCGCATAATCATAGTATACATACGAAAAATCGCGAAACGAAGTTCGCGATTTATATGTAGTATGTCAAAAAACGACTTAACGCTTATTCGTCTTCGTCGTCTTCAACTTCTACTGCTGAAGCAATTACCTGACGTCCACGATAGAATCCATCAGGAGTCATATGATGACGCAGATGAGTCTCACCTGATACTGGATCAACTGAAAGCGTTGGATTGCTTAATGAATCATGCGAGCGACGCTGACCTCTTCTAGAGCGCGTTACTTTACTTTTTTGTACTGCCATGGGATTTCTCCGTAATGTTGAGTATAACTTCTACCCATTAATAGGTATGAGTCTAACCCGACTAGTTTCTTAATTAAGTTTCAAATCTTTTAATGCAGCAAAAGGATTTTCCTTTTTCTGCTCTTCTCTATTCTCATCACCAGGCAAAGCTTCAATAAGCTCTCTAGCTGGAACACAATCCTCATGTGATATCACAATTGGCATTGCTAATAAAATTTCATCTTCAATAAAATCTCGTAAAAATAATGTTTGATCCTCAACCAACCAGATATCAAAACCTTCTTGTAATCTTTCTGCTTGAGCATCACTACCGACTAAAACTACTTCTAAAGTTGAATCAATAGATAAATCAGTCGCTTCTAAACAGCGATTACAGACCATCTGTAATTCTGCTTTGATATGTCCTTTAATGACGGGTAATCGTGTATCTGTTCTCGTAAATTCAAGATTCACTGCTATTAAGTTATTCTTGTTTTCATTATCAGAAAACAACAATTCTTGTAAGCGAGAGAAGTCTTGTTGAGGTATTCTTCCCTCAAATAAACGACCTTGCTCAACTAGCTTAAAAGGGTCCACCTCAACGGGCAAACGTTGAATAGTACTGTTACTCGACATAAGAGCGGAATTATAAGAAGCTTACCCCCCTTATGTAAAGCTTTATTAGATACTCTTAGTACTTTTTATACTGTTTTAGTAGACTTATAGTAACCTAGCAGCACTTGGGCCAATTATTAAACAAATATTTATATATAAAACATGAAAAAAAAATCATCAAAAATCATTTTAGGGTCAACCTCCCCTTTCCGTAAAGAGCTATTTCAGAGATTAAATTTAGCATTTATTACTGATTCTCCTGATATTGATGAAACACCCTTAAAAAATGAATTACCAGATGCATATGTACAAAGACTTTCTTTAGAAAAAGCTAAAACTGTTGCTCTTCGACACCCAAACTCATTAATTATTGGGTCGGACCAATGCTCTGTTTTAGATGGAGTGATTCGAGGCAAACCTCATACGCATGAAAATGCTATTAGACAGCTAACTGAGAGCTCAGGCAAAAGAGTTAGCTTTTTAACTGGGCTATGCTTATACGATAGTAATAATGATACTTATCAATTAGAAATGATTCCATTTCATGTTAATTTTAGAGATCTTAGTTCTAATGAAATTGAATCCTACTTATTAGCAGAACAACCCTATTCATGTGCTGGTAGTTTCAAATCGGAAGGTTTAGGCATTACTCTTTTCAAAAGCTTGAATGGTGATGATCCAACAGCTTTAGTTGGGCTGCCATTAATTAGTTTATCTAAAATGTTAAGAAATAAAAAAATCGCACTTCCTTAACCAGCAACTAATCAAATTAATAAGGTTAAAATTAAGTAAAAGATAAAGTGCATACAGCATTCAGTTTAGGTTAAGCGAAATAGTCGTATTTTGGTTGTTATAGTTTTGGCCACCCACCAGAAAATACTAATAATGATAAAATTAAAAAAACCATTAAGTTTAGCCTTAATTACAATATTCATCTCAAGTATCCTTAATGTTGCAAATGCTACGACAGATAGTACTGTGATTGAACTTTCGCATACTTATACACCTTACGTGAATTTTACAGGTACTGCTCCGGGTGCTTCTCGTTTTTATGATAATGATGATTTAGTTAATTTTATCTTTCCTTTAACAGTTGTATTAGGAACGATGGGATTAGAATCGAATGTAGGGGGGAACTGTGATCTGGAATTCTCAACATTAAATGATTTTGAATTAAAACATACTATTATTCCAACATCTGGTGGTGAATTTACAATTAATTATCAGGGTCAAACTTTTACTAAAGGGAATAATCCAATCATATCCACACCGTGTACTACCTCTGCTACTGATCTTTCTTTCGAACTAAACAACCTTACAATAATAGGATTTGATAATTTTATTCCAAGTGGACTCTTTAAAGATATTGTCACTGTAGTAGTTACTACACAATAGTATTAAGCTGGATTTTCTATATCCACAAACTCACACAGCAATCCAAACTTTGCCGCTACATGCTCTCCTAATGCCATAGCACCATAACGTTCTGTTGCATGATGTCCTGCCGCAATA
>CALISP010000072.1 GCA_938041705.1 uncultured Cocleimonas sp.
GCTTGAAATTGACCTTTTACATCGCTTAAATCGACTTGGTAGTTGGTTGCTTTAGTTGGTAAAGATGATGAATAAGGTAAAAGCTTTTCTGTTTCAGATAAATGTGCACAAATTTGTAATAGATGAGATGCAGAATAAACGGATAAGTCTTTTATTAAACAAGCTTCTTCTGCGTTCTCAATGGGTAGAAATAAACTTCGATCTGCTTCACTAGCTGCATAAGCTGTCGGTAATATGCCTTTAACAGGGCGTAATTGACCACCTAAGGCGAGTTCACCAATAAACTCATAACTAGCTAGAGATTTTTCCGCAATCTGTCCTGATGCAGCGAGAATCCCCAAGGCAATTGGTAAGTCGAATCTTCCACCATCTTTAGGGATATCTGCAGGTGCTAAATTTACGGTAATGCGTTTCGCAGGGAAATTGAATTTAGAATTGATAATAGCCGCACGAACTCTATCTTTACTCTCTTTTACCGCCATTTCCGGTAAACCTACGATAGAAAAACCAGGTAAACCATTACCTAAGTGCACTTCAACAGTAACTAGTGGCGCATTAATTCCATCATTGGTTCGACTGTAAACGAGTGCAAGATTCATGAAGCGAGTTTGTTTTAATTATTTGAGTATCCAAATTATAAACGATAGTGTGTATATCAACTAAATGTCACCGATGAGAGGAGTGGGTGTTAATAATTAACTTACATACAGAAAAATTACATGTTTTGACTATTCAAAAAGACACCCCCCTACTTTTGTACTGTTTTTATTCAGATTGAAACCAATACGGGTTTATAAAAGCAGGCATATTATTAGGATATTGATTTATGCACTTGGCATTTTTGTTAATACATACTCAACTGTGTACAATCAGATTTAATTTAACTAGAATTTTCACTATGCAACTTGCACTTCTCATTCTGGCAGCACTTGGAGCCTTATTATTTATAATAAGTTATCTGGGTTATGTGGTATCAGGTTTTAAGCACCATTTTGTCACTGGCTTGATTTCTACTTTACCTGTGCTAAATATTATTACTTTGCCTTCGCTATGGGATAAAAGTAGCCGTAAGTTCATCGTTGGCTTAATTGGTTTAATCATTTTTATTGGAGCTTGGTTTTTAGGTGCCGATAAAGGTATTCAGAATTTAATATCAGGGCAGAGTAACACTAGTAATGAGAAAGTTATTATTAGTGCGGCACCGAATAACAAAAGTGAAGGTACAAAAAATACTAATTCCTCCATTGTGACAATTCTTCCAATAAAATCTAAAAGAACAACATCTTTAAATGAAGGTAATATGTTAGATTTACCTAACAAAGCACTCTATAAAATGGGTTTTGAGGTTGTGCCTGTAAGCCAGATTAGTACCTTGCAAGGAAGGATCGTACAAATTACTAAAACAGATAACCTTCAAATAGAAGGACGCATAAAGAATGTATCTCCTGGTAGTGTTATTTTAGAAGGTATATTTGAAAATGAGCTTCCGATTGCTTCTATTAAGCAACTGAGACTAATGGTTAAGAAACCAATCCAATGAATTGTTTTGTTTATAGAAGCAATAAGAAGAAAGGTATGTTCATTTATTTAAGTAATAAAGATGACTTTTCATGCGTGCCAGAATCACTATTAAAGCTATTAGGCGAGACTACTTATTCATTTGAATTCGATCTAAGTAAAGAACGAAAATTAGTTAAAGCGGAAGCAAAAGAAGTGATTAAAATAATGGGAGAGAATGGCTATTTTTTACAAATGCCACCTGCTAAAAGCGAGTTACTGGGAATCAAAATAAACTAAGAATTATATGTGCGGCTTATAGAAGATCTCATGATATAAATTAGCACTTATATTTCAGACACAAAAAAGCCGCGATCATAAGATGCGGCTTTTTTAGTAGCGAAGCGTTGCTTGCTAAAAACTTGTTACTACTGAGTAGTTACTGTAACAGTTAATGTGTCAGAGTAAGTGCCAGCTAGTACAACACCTGCTGGAATTGCTGGTGAAGTGATAGATAAGTTTGACGCTGATTCATTACATGTAGTTTGGCTTAATGTTCCCGCTGCACCAGAAGAAAAAGTTGCTCCACCATAGTTAACTACGTAGTTAGCTGCGCCATGTAGGAATAGAGCTGCGTCTACGTCATGTTGTAATTTGTAGTCGTTAATAGATGTAACATCGATATCACATCCACCAACAGTATTTGATTCTGTACCAAGTGTACCAAGAACTGTAGTTGCACCATCAACCTCAGCTTCAGACAAAGGTGATACAACGTTACCAGAAAGTGAACCAACAAGGTTTACGTATGCATCTTTTGTAACATTGATTTCAATTTCTGTAGAATCTGTTGCAGCTAAAGCGATTGAAGAAGTAGCCATTAGAACAGCAGCAGTTAATAATTTTGTAGAAAATTTCATTTGGGGTTTCCTAATTTTTATTGTAAAGGGTTTGTTTTAAAAGGTAGATCAGTTAATTTTTATATTGTCGACCTTGGAACCTATGTTAGTGATATTTAGCTGAATGTTTCCTGAACGAACCTTAATTATAGATACCGTATGTCGATTGGATTAATAAAAACTACG
>CALISP010000073.1 GCA_938041705.1 uncultured Cocleimonas sp.
TGAAGCTAACCAAACTAATGATATTCAATCAAATTCTGATTTAAAAATTGAAGATGATTTACTAGCTAAAAATGAAATGCTTGTCGATTCGTTTACCAATAAAGACAAAACAACAGATTTAGCCAATTCTAATGAAGAAGAAATTGACCAAAGTATCGCAACTGATAGCGATTTTGAGAGTAGTAGCTTTGAAAATGATTTCAATAATATTATTAACAAATTAATTTCAACTACTACACCGACAACAGATATATTTTCTGCAAATGATAAACTCATAAAGGAATTAGATAATTTAATCCTACTAACTAATGAGTCTTCTTTAAGCGCAATTACCCCTATAGCAGAGTGGTCAAAACGAAATTTACAACTCTTTGAAAAGAACACGACAAGTAAAATAGAGTCATTTGTTAGTACAGGTGAAGTATGGTCTTGGATTAGCCAAATTAAGAATTGTTTAAGTGACAGTAATCCGCATTCTTGCTTAAGTGACTTAACCAATTGCCTAACACATGAAGAATGGGTAGAACCAATCGACACAGGAGAACTTGAAGCACTTTTAATATGTGTTAAATCTGAGCTTGATGGTAAGCAAGACAGTTTCATTAATCCGCAAGAAAATGATGAACAAATAGAAATTCATATATTAACTGATACCGATGCAGTTGACGAATATCCTGAATTACTAGATGAACCGAATCAAATAGACTCATCTGTTGAGATTGATAATGAAGATATTGAGACAAATCCAGAAATAACTTCAGGTTTCAAAATGACTTGGGATGACGATACGCATCCTGAGTTACTGATGGTTTATCTTGAGGAGACTCCAAGACAGATTAAGGAATTAATACCGTTATTAAATCTTATAAGCGATAAGCAAGCTGATGAAGATCAAAAACAAATCGCTGCTAGGCTATCACATACCATTAAAGGTGGAAGTGCAGTTGTTGGAATTACCGTACTTGCAGAATTAACAAGTCGCTTAGAATCACTGTTAGATTATTCTATAAAACACGAAGTATCAGAAGATATCCTCAACCTATTACCAAAAATTGGTAACTGTTTAGAGTCATTGTTAAATGCAGTGCAATTACAAAGTGAAGAACCTAGTGAATTTTTAGGTATATTCAATACTTTAGATACTTACGTTTCAACCATTGATATGAATGATGTAAGTAACCTTGAGCTCTCTACTCCCGTGTTGCCAGACTTTATTCAACAACAAAATAACGAATTAAAAGATGTGATCTTGGATGACACGCTTTTCGAAAATGATTCATCAAATAGCACTGATATAATTGAAAATGACCTTATTGATGATGACCTTATTGATGATGAATTAATTGAACATGATGTTATCGAAAACAGCTTCGTAGATGATATCTCAGCAAATGAAGATTATTTAGAATGTGATTTAACCACTGATGCTGATATTCATGAAAATATTATTGAAGAAAATGTTAATAAGCTTGTTAAAGATACTGATAAAGACGTTCAAGTTGATTCATTAATCAATGTAGATACAAATGAAAAAGAAGATAAGGTCATGCCAACTGAAACATCAGGTTTTCAATTAAATTGGGATGACGACACTCACCCTGAGCTTTTAATGGTCTATCTTGAAGAAACACCATCACAGATAAATGAACTCGTTCCTTTATTACACAAAATTAGCGAAGGGTCAGCTAATGAAGATGAAAAACATGTAGCATCACGCATGGCCCATACAATTAAAGGAGCCAGTGCAATTGTAGGAATTACTGCCCTTTCTGAATTTTCATATCGATTAGAAACTTTGTTAGACCACTCTGTAAAATATCAACTGCCAAAAGAAATTTTGGCTATATTACCAGCAACAGCATTATGCTTAGAGCAAGTATTTGATGCTGTACAGATGCAAGACAAAGAACCTTCAAATTATTTCTCATTATTTAAACAACTCGATCATTACGTTAGTAACATCGAAGAAAATGATGAGCCTCTTGAATTAACAGCACCAGTACTTCCTGATTTTATTGTTAATCAAAATAAGAATAGCGAGATAATTGTCGAAGAAGAATCAGTAGAAACAGAAACAATTGAAGTTATAGATACATCAAAACAAGAAACAACTCCTGAAAATATAAAACTAGAAGAAGTTGATGTTGAGTTAGATAAAAGTGAAGTAACTGACATTGCAGAATTGGAGAATGAATGTGAAGTTATACCTCAAGATAACAATCACATTGATACGCAAACTGCACATAATGAATCTACTTTAGAATCTACAGAAATCACTCAAGTTGATGAATCTGAAACTAAAGAAGAAGTTAAAGATATAATTGTAGAAATAGATAGTATTGTGATGAACTTAATCACTATTAATACAAAATCTAAAAACATTAAATCGAATCTAGATGATTACTTAACCGAACTACAACGTTTTGATTTAATTGCAGACATATCGGGTTACCCTGAACTTTCTTTACTCAGTCAATGGTGCCAAACTAATTTAGAGTTATTTGCAAATAACAGTAATGATATTACTAATACTTTTGTTAATTCTGGTGAATCTTGGGCTTGGATTGAATTTGTAGGCGCAACACTAAATGAACCTGATGATATGTCACATATGTCATCGCTAAGCGTAGAACTAATGCGTGATGATTGGGCACAATCTATAGAAATGAACGATTTGCAGACTGTTTTACTTGCCCTAAGAAACATCGAAGAATCAAATATAAATATTGATGCAGAATACGTAGTAGAAACTACTAGTGATGAAGTGATTAGCTGGGATAAAGAAGTTCATCCAGAATTATTAGCTGTATATTTCAGTGAAACGCCAGATCAAATAAATGAAGTAGCAGAACTGCTACATCTCATCTCTCGAGGTGAATCAAATACAGATGAGAATAAAAAAGCTGCACGAATAGCACATACCATAAAAGGTGCTAGTGGAGTTGTAGGTTTAAATAAATTAGTCGATTTAACCCATAGTCTTGAAGATATTCTGGATTATTCGGTAAACCATAAAATAACTAACGCTACGGCTGAGCTATTGGCTGAGGCTTCTGATTGCATGGAAGGACTATTCGAATCTATTCAAAATAAGCAAGTTGCGCCAGAAGAACTGTCTTCAGTATTAAAACGTTTATCTGAGTTTTCAGCTTCATTAGATGATGTTAGTACTTCAGCTAGTGCGATTCTAAATATGAAATCAAGTGAAACTAAAAATCAATACTTACCTTCAATTGATATTCTAGATACAGATATTAATATTGACGAAAAAAATAACGCTTCAGAGCAAAAACGTGCTGAGAAAATAGACATAAACGAAGCAACAATTCGTGTACCAGTTAGCGTCATAGATAAATTAATAAACCTTGCGGGTGAGTTAGTAACAACATCCAGTCAGGTAAGTGATAATCTCGCTAATACCTTAGCTACCAATAAAACTATTCGTACTCAAGATGAGCGCGTTCATAATATGTTATCCGAACTAACAAACACTATTGTGGAGCAAGAAAACGATCAACAAAATCTCATATCAAGTCTAGAAAATAGTGATTTTGATTCTTTAGAGATGGATACCTACAACGAACTTCATTCAGTAGTTAGCCTACTTTCTGAAAGTATTTCAGATGGACAAGAAATTGATCTTACTTTAAATAAACAACTTAGTGAGTTAACCGAAAAACTTCGATCTTTAGACAAACTAAATAAAGACTTTAGTGAAGTAATTTTAAGTTCTCGAATGGTCTCAATAAATACAATTATTCCTCGTCTTGAAAGAATAGTTCGTCAAACATGTCGCAAAACAAGTAAGAAAGCAAAACTTATTGTAACTGGTAAAGATATCAATATCGATACGGATATTTTGAACGGCCTTGTAGATCCTTTATTACATATGTTACGCAATTCAATAGATCATGGAATAGAATCTCCAGAAGTAAGAAAAAATAGTGATAAAGATGAAACTGGTTTAATCGAAATCAGCTTTATTCGTGATGGAAATAACATTGTAATGTCATTAAAAGATGACGGTGCAGGTATGGACCCTGAAGTTATTTACCAAAAAGCGATCCATAAAGATCTAATAACAATTGATCAAGCGTTCTCAAAAAATGACACCTTAAAACTTATCTTACAACCAGGATTTTCTACACAAGAAAATGTCACTGATATTTCAGGTCGTGGTGTTGGTATGGATGTTGTCAACAGTTCTGTAGAAAATCTAAAAGGTGCATTGTCAATTGATAGTGAGGTTGGTGAAGGAACTACATTTAATTTAACTATTCCTGTTACATTAATCACTAATACTACATTACTGGTTAAAGTAGCAGATAATACAATCGCTATACCCACTGAAATTATTGAACAGATTCTATATCAAGAAGCTAACTCGGTTATTACACGCGATGATACTTTCTTTGTGTTGTATGAAGATCAGGAAATAGAAATTAAATCTCTTTCTAAATTACTTAAATGGCCAACCCAAGAAATTGACTTCACAAAGTCATATAATGTACTGATTATTAAGACAGATGAAGATACTCATGCGATTCATATTGATAGCATTTTGTCCTCACGTGAAGTAGTGGTTAAACCATTATCTCCATGGGTATCCTCCACAAAAGGAATTATTGGTGCATGTCACTTAACAGATGGCGGTGTAGCTCCTGTAATTCAATTATCTACTGTTCTTAAACAAACCAAAGCTGAAAGCCATTGGTTGTCTGCCACAGAAAGAGCTCAAGCTAAATTAAGCGCTAAACCAGTAGTGACTCCTAATATATTAGTAGTAGATGATTCATTGAGTAATCGAAAAGCGCTCAGTTTAATCATTGATAAAACAGACTATGATGTAATCACTGCGGTAGATGGTATGGATGCATTGAGAATCATGAATGAGAATAAAATTGACTTAGTCTTTACTGATCTCGAAATGCCTCGTATGAACGGACTAGAGTTAACACAAGCAATTCGTGCATGGAGTGATAAAAGTAAAATACCGATAGTGATGATTACGTCTCGAACAACAAGTAAACACCGTGAATTAGCTGCCAAGGCAGGTGTTGATGACTACTTAACAAAGCCTGTAGTTACTGAGACTCTAATAGAATCAATGGATAGATGGCTTGAAAGTAAGACACTAGCCACTGCATAGAATAATTAGCATGCTATATTATAAAAAATAGATGATTTGAATATTTATATAACATCCCCCTACTTTTCGGCATTTTATACAAATATATTTTAATCATAATTAAGCATCAAAAAGATAAGCAGTTAGTTAAAAATTAAGATGGAACCCAATATGAATACTAAAAATAAAATAAGCATACACTTTGCAGGTTTAAACCCTAAAGAAACTGCATTGTTCGATCGTGTAATATCTTTTAATGTAACACATGGCTTAGAAGCGGATATCATCGAAGATGCAGCTAATGCTGATCTTATTATCTCAAGTTCTGAGTTATTTTCCCATGTTGAAAAATTCAATAAAAGTAAGACACTGTTAGTTATTACTAACGATGAACATTGTTCTAAAGGGGATTTACAAGTACAACAACCATTGATGATAACTAAGGTGATGAATCTACTAACCGAAGCAATCACTATAACCCAAGAGAAAATGAACACAGTAAGAAAAACTCAAGAAACAGGCTTTGTAAACGTAAATATAGAAAGTGTAGATATAACAGCTACTTCAGCTTCATCATCAATTGCACCAACTGAATCTATTGAAGTGATAGAGAATGTTACTGATATTAAAAAGCACCATGCGCTAATCATTGATGATAGTGCTGCAATTAGAAAACAATTAGAACTTGAATTACGGGATGCTGGTATAAGTTCGGATTTTGCTGAATGTGGCGAAGATGCATTAGAGAAAATAAAAGATAATCATTTCGACTTAGTCTTTCTTGACATAATCATGCCAGGTTTGGATGGGTATGAAACATGCCAAGCAATGCGTTCAAACATTAACTACAAAAAAACACCTATTATCATGTTGAGCGGAAAAACTTCACCATTAGATGAAGTAAAAGGAGTTATCGCAGGTGCAACGACATATCTTACTAAACCTGTTAAAAGCGATAAATTACAAGAAACGCTGAATCGTGTTACTAAATGGATAGAAAACTACGCTCCTCCAAAAAAATCAGAAACTGTATAGATTTATTTACAAAATCTATTTAAAACGCTTCAATACCCCCCTTTTCTTGTTGTCGCTGGCAAACCTGCTACTTTTAAGCCTTGTTTGCTGGGGGCTCCAGGAAATAAAGTATATAGGTCTTTTCCTTTTAACTTTTCACCCCAATGCTTAGACATATGTTTAGTTATCGCTCGTTCCATGGGTTGATTACCTCCATTGGTAATATATTCGTCACGTAAATAAGAAATCACATCCATATGTTTATCGGTAAGTTCAATACCTTCTTCTTTTGCTAGAACCGCACATACTTTTTCATTCCAATCATTCAAGTCTACTAAATAACCTGCATCGGTAATTTCAATTGAAATGCTATTTACTGTAATTGTCATATTAGCCTCCATATAATTTTGTATGTCATTTAGCCATATATAAATTGGCTTTTAAATTATACTTTGACATAAGTTTTAAGTGCTATCAAGACACCCTATCCTTAGTAAATAAGAATTAAATCTAACTACTACTCTTACGGGGTATACCTTGCTTAATCCACCAGGGGTATATTTTGTTACTATTTAAATATATGGAGATTCCATGAGCAATAAAGCAGAATTAATTAGTGAAATGTTGGCAATGCAAGCCAAGTTCATTAAATACGAGCAAAGTGGAGAATTTGACGTAGAACAATATTATGTAGGTGAATGGAAAGAATATCGTGAGCGCTATCAAGAATTGACAAACGAAGTACGTGAACTAGCGTCTGCCGAAGCTAATTTTTGGAAGTAACTAAAATATACAACTATTTTATAAGTCACTCCATCTTCTAAGTAAATTAGCATAAACATTGCTAACCTGAGAACTAGTTATATCAATATGTTTATCACTATTATCTTTAGTATCTAATAGTGAGTCTCGCGCCTGACTTAACTCATAGAGTACTTCACGTTTAGCACTATCTTTTACCATGCTTTGCGCCCAAGTTACTGCCACATAACGTGTACCCGAAGTTACTTGATTAACTTTATGTAAATAATTTGATGAATAAATAACAACATCTCCAGCATTAGCTTTAATACTTTGTTCACCAG
>CALISP010000074.1 GCA_938041705.1 uncultured Cocleimonas sp.
AGAAACCTTTTCTACTACATGGTCTAAATGCGTGCGCAAAAACGGATTAGTTGTTTTCTCTAAAGATAATAGTGAAGGTACTGTTTGTTGATTATTATCACGCATTGTTTGCGCAGTTTGCTCACGTGCTAGTAAATCAGCGCTATCAGGCTCAACCCATTTAGCAAAACCTATGTTCGCCATCGTGTACTCATGTGCACAGTAAAGAAGGGTGTCATCTGGAAGTTCTGCAATTTTAGCAAGCGAGTCATGTAACTGTTCCATTGTGCCGTTAAATACGCGACCGCAACCTGCGGCAAAAATAGTGTCACCACAAAACAATCTATTTTGAGTACCGTCATTAGTAAAATAAGCAATATGTCCTGCAGTATGGCCATAAACATTCATCACTTTAAATTCAGTATCAATCTCATCAATACGAATAGTTTCATCACCATTAAGTTTAGTCGTAATGTGAGGAATTCTCTCAGAATGTGGTCCGTAAACTGGCAGACCTGGGTATTCCGCTAACATTTCAGCAATACCACCCACATGATCATTATGAAAATGTGTAATCAAAATTGCTGCTGGCGTTATGTTGTTGTTTTTTAAGGCAGCAATTACTGGTTTAGCATCACCAGGGTCAACAATTGCAGCTTTTTCTTGCCTGTCATCGCAAACTAGCCATATATAGTTGTCAGAGAACGCGGGTACGGTGATAATGTGTGCCATATTAAATAAATGCTCTACGAGAATATTAATTAAGAGAAAACTATGAGTTCAGGAACACTTTATATCATTTCTGCTCCATCTGGTGCAGGTAAAACTAGTCTTATCACTAAATTATTAGAAGGCTTGGACGATGCTGAAATGGCTGTGTCTCATACCACGAGAGCGAAAAGGGATGGTGAAGTAGATGGACAGCATTATCACTTTGTTACGGCAGATCAGTTTCTTGCAGGGATAGGTAACGATGAATTTTTGGAACACGCCCATGTATTCGCACATCATTACGGCACATCAAAAAAAGCAGTGGAAGACATCACTAGCAAAGGTATTGATGTTATTTTAGAGATTGATTGGCAGGGTGCGCAACAAGTTCGTAAATTAATGCCTGAAGCAAAATCTATATTCATTCTTCCGCCTTCTAAAGCCGAACTGGAAAAACGTTTACGTGGCCGTGGAACCGATTCTGATGACGTTATCGACAGTCGTTTAGCTCAATCTTGTGCAGATATGACGCATTATGATGAGTTTGATTATGTCGTAATAAACGATGATTTTGACAAAGCAATGGGATCTCTAGAAAGTATTTTTCAAGCTAATCGCGTGACTTTAGCAAAACAAGAAAAGAAGAATAAAATCTTATTAGGTGATTTAACGGCCAGTTAAATACTCAATAAATAAAACCCTTAAAAGTAGGGGGGTGTACTTCTAACTAAAGTTTATTGTATTTTGTAGCCAAGCCCTTTGACTTGTCAATTGGATATTTCTCAGCATTTAATTTGATTTTATCGTTTGCGGCTTTTATTAAATCAACATCTAATTTATCCGCCAGTCTAATTAAATATAGAAATATATCGGCCATTTCTAATCGAACTTCTTCTAATGTTTCCTCTGGTAGGTTTTTACTTTGCTTATCAGTGAGCCATTGAAAATGTTCGACTAATTCTGCGCATTCAACAATCATAGCCATGGAAAAATTTTTTGGGGAATGGAATTGATCCCAATCGCGTTCTTTAGCAAATTCGCGCAGGCGTAATTTTAAGTTTTCGAGTTCTGTAGTCATAGTTTTATTATAACAAATAACATTGTTGTAGTTTTAGTTAAGCACAAGTGCTGTTGCACTTAACCCTTACAATTAAAGATACGTTACAATCAAGTTATGATCTTTTTATCAAATTTTTTTGGAATGTTAGAAGATATTCATGAGCAATCGTTCACGGATAGGGATGCTGTGGGTCATAAAACGTGGGACAAGCGTCCAGCAATAGTTTTGATGGTTGTTGCACTGTGTTTATTGATGCTGCACTACTTAAAATTTAATACCACTTTCTATGCTGCCTTAAATCTTTGGTTTTCACAGTTTAGTGATGATAGCGCAGTTGCAATAAGTCAGCTTCGTCGTCAGGCTTTCTTCCCTTTAATGTCATCAGCTTGGTGGACGTTTTGGCATTTAATCACATTCGTGATTATCCCCATAATTACTATCAAATGGGTGTTAAAAGAACCATTGAGTAATTATGGTTTAGGGCTAGGAAAATTGAATGAACATAAAAAATGGTATTTTTTATTAGTAGCACCTATTTTATGTTTTGTGTTTATAGTGAGTTTTCGTGAAGATTTTACCAACCATTATCCGTTTTATAAATTAGCACATCGTAGTTGGGCTGATTTGATTGCATGGGAGGTTTTATATCTATTTCAATTCTTCTGTGTAGAGTTCTTTTTTCGTGGTTTTATTGTGCAAGCCTGTCGACCTGCATTTGGTGTGAACGCAATTTTTATAATGATCGTTCCTTATATGATGATACATTTTCCCAAGCCGTGGCTAGAAGCGAGCGGCGCTATATTCTTTGGGTTATT
>CALISP010000075.1 GCA_938041705.1 uncultured Cocleimonas sp.
AAGCGACAACCATTAGAAGACCTACCACACTCATCCCTATGCGCATTCCAACAGCTTCCACCCTTTCTGAAACAGGACTTCCTTTGACCAATTCGATGACGTAGTACAATAAATGCCCTCCGTCTAACATGGGTATTGGTAGCAAATTTAGCACCCCTAGACTCAAACTTACAATAGCTAAGAGTGTGAGAAAGGCAGAAAACCCGATTAGCGCACTTTTTCCTGCATAATTAGCGATAGTTATTGGACCAGAAATATTTTTCAGTGATGCTTCACCTGTAATCAAACGACCCATTACTTTTAATGTCATTATCGACATATCCCAAGTTTCAACAACTCCAGACTTCATTGCTTCAAGGAAAGATGATTCCTTAATAAAGAATAATTCCTTTACTGCCTCTTCGTCAAATTTCCTAGCCAGACCAACACCTATTAGCACACGTTGTTGCCCTTCAATTTCTGCTGATTCAGGAATCATTGTCAATGTTTGGTTTGAACCATTTCTTTTAACCGTAATATCAACTGATTTATCAGGACTTCCTTTTATATAGTCTGAAAAGTATTGAGTAGAACTGACAATATTCCCATCAATACTAATAACTTCATCATTAGCCATTAAACCTGCAACGTCAGCTGGTTTTCCAGAAAGAACTGAATTAATGATAGTTTTATGTGGAGGCTGCCAAAACCCCATTCCCGTTTTGCTAAAATAGTCTTTTTCATCTGATAATAACAAGGTATCTGAAAGATCCAAATTCCTGGTTGCTTGAGAACCAGTATCAGTTATCACTTGAATATTTAGATTTGGGTTTTTTAAGTACTCATTAAGTAAAGTAAGACGTACTTGTTGTAAAGAACTCGTTTGCACATCATTTATGGAAGTTACAAGATCCTTTTCTTGAAAACCAGCTTGTGAGGCAACTGTTCCAGGTTGTATGTTTCCTAGATAAGGTTTTACAGATTCAACTCCAATCATTTGAATAGCTGCAAAAGCGGCTATCGCGAAAAAGAAATTAAACATAGGCCCAGCTAAAACAACTAAGAAACGTTTCCATACTGGCTGTGTATTAAATGCTCTATGTTTTTCTTCTTCTTTAACGTTGCCTTCACGCTCATCAAGCATTTTAACGTAACCACCCATCGGTATAGCGGCAAGTACGTATTCCGTTCCATCTTTATCTTTTGATCTGTAAGTCCATAATGGTTTACCAAAGCCAATAGCAAAACGAATTATTTTTATATCTAACTTCCGAGCAACCCAAAAGTGTCCAAACTCATGGATACCCACTAAGATGGCGATTGCAACAAGAAATGAAATAATAGAGATGAGTATGGTCATAATATTTTGTAGTGTTTTTATTAGTTGATATTTGTAACAGTTAGTCCACTCTTTCAGTAAGTAGTTTCCGATAAAGCGACAATTAATGGTCCCAAAGCCATTATATTGAGTACAGATATTCTTTAATTAGCTTTGATATAACTATTAGCACAATCACGGCTGCTTAAATCTTGAGCAAGTATATCAGCTATTTTATCAGGTGTCCCTGAAGGAGCTTGCTCTAGAGCGTTCTCTATAATTAGTGGTATGTCAGTAAATTTGATCTTTCTATCTAAAAAGGAAGCTACTGCAACTTCGTTTGCAGCGTTAAGCGCAATGCTCGCATACCCACCTATGCGATGCGCATCAAAGGCAAGCTGTAAACAACGATAACGCTCAAAATTAGGTCTTTCGAAATCCAACCGTGCCACATCAAATAAATCCAACTGAGCCACACCAGAATCAATACGTTCTGGGTAAGCCAATGCATAGGCAATCGGTGTTCTCATATCAGGATTGCCTAATTGCGCCAATACAGAACCGTCATTATAAGAAACCATAGAATGAATGGTGCTTTGTGGATGAATTACAACCTGAACTTGATCTAAAGAAACATCAAACAACCAGCAAGCTTCGATGACTTCTAGCCCTTTATTCATCATCGTTGCTGAATCAACTGAAATCTTCTGACCCATAACCCAATTAGGATGTGCTATGGCTTGCTCTGGCGTGATGTCATCCAAACTATCCAATGACCTCTTCCTAAATGGTCCGCCTGAGCCTGTTAATAATATTTTAGTTACACCATGTTTTTCTTGAATACCATTTACTGGCATTGGCATGGCTTGAAAGATGGCATTATGTTCGCTGTCTATCGGTAATAATTCGGCATTGTTTTCAGTAATTGCGTCCATAAACAATTTACCAGACATTACCAATGATTCTTTATTTGCCAGCATAACTCTTTTACCGGCTCTGGCAGCTGCTAAATTAGGGAGTAAACCAGCTGCCCCCACTATAGCAGCCATCACATAATCAACCGCATCATGTGAAGCTACAAACTCTAGTGATTCTTTACCTGAGAGTACTTGCGTTTCTGAAGAAGCTTTTACAAGTGCCTGTTGTAATAGTTGTGCTTTATCCTCATCAACCATCACAGCAAAGAGAGGGCGATATTTCAGACATTGTTCTTTTAGTTTTTCTACATCAGTATTTGCAGTTAGGGCAATAACTGTAAAATCATTAATGTGTCGTGAAATTACATCAAGAGTATTTACACCAATAGTACCGGTTGACCCAAGTATGCAAATACCCTTGGAAAGACTCATACCTGAATAGCAGACCAATTAATGCCTAATGCAAATAAAGGTAATACTGCAATTAATCCATCAACACGGTCTA
>CALISP010000076.1 GCA_938041705.1 uncultured Cocleimonas sp.
CTTGCTGGTCGTGTTCAACTTGATGACATGGGCGCTTATTCACAAAGTAAGTTAGCAATAACTATGTGGTCAAGAGTTATGGCTGAAAAGCTAATTGATGGCCCAATGGTTGTGGCTGTAAATCCAGGGTCATTACTCGCGAGTAAGATGGTGACAGAAGGTTTCGGTGTGGCAGGAAATGATATTGGTATTGGTGCAGATATTCTTAATCGTGCCGCCTTATCGGATGAATTTGAAAATGCATCTGGTAAGTACTTTGATAATGACTCAAGACAGTTTGCAGAACCGCATCAAGATGCTTTAGATAAAGATAAATCTGAGGAGGTTGTTGAAGCTATTGAGACTCTTTTAGCAAAAATTATTTAAGTTAAAATATTATTCATAGCAGATTAAATATGAATCCATATAGCTCGATAATATTCGGGCTTTGTTTTGGCTATGATTTTTTGTGATGTTAACTAAGTAATGAAACAAAACAGTCTAAAAGTAGGGGGGTGTCATTTTTAATTATCTAGATACCTTTTATTATATCAAACACACCAACGGTCTCTGGTTTGCATTAATAGTCATTTAAACTATATATAAAGGTGGGGATCATTTTTATAACATGGACGTGTTTATGTTTTTTTCAAAGAAACTCTTATTGTTAAGTTCTAGTTTATTTTTAAGTATTTTCGTCACTGGTGTATCAAACGCTGATGTGCTTTCAGAAGTAGAAGCCCCTGATATTGTAGAGCCTGTAAATACTTACAATACTTCTGCCCCCACACTTATCAATTTATTTGCTAAGACCATCATTGAAGAAGGTAACTGTATTACCGATGATTATGATGGCTGTACCTTTGCTGATGTGTTGAATGATGTGATTTCAGACGATGACTTTAAACCTGAAGTAAAAGTTCATATCACAGGTGATGGATATCCTGATGATGGATTACTGTCTAATGCTAAAATTCGACAACGTGGTGCTACCAGTCGTTTTGGCGCTCAAAAATCATTCCGTATTAAGCTAGATAAAGATATTCCATTGTGGCGTGAAGAAAGGCGTATTCAACTGATCAAAAGCTTTTTTGACTTAAGTAGAATTCGCCATAAGTTAAGTTTTGATTTATTCGCAGAGATTCCACATCTTCCTAGTATGCGTTCTGAGTTTATAAATCTAACGCTTGAAAATGAAGGAGTCACTGAAGATCTTGGCTTATTTACACAAGTCGAATATTTTGGCAAAGAATATTTAGAGAGACGTGGCTGGGATAAAGATTCACGTGTTTATAAAGCGAATCTATTTTACTTTCAATATAGAGATGCATTTGCTTTAGATGCAGCGGGTGAGCCTTTAGATATAGATGAATTTGAAAAACTCATTGAGATTAAACGTGGCGATACGCATGAAGAATTAGTTGAAATGATTCAAGCGGTAAACAATCGTGATTTAGATTTTCAAACTCAAATTTTTGATAAATACTTCAACAAAGATAACTATCTAACTTGGTTTGCTGTCAATATTCTTACCAACAATACTGATACTACTGCACAGAATTACTATCTATATAATCCAATCGATACTGAGAATTTTTACTTTCTTCCTTGGGATTATGATTACGCTTGGGGAGCTAGTATAGAAGGTGACCCCATCGAATTTAAACCTCGCTGGTGGTATTCGCATGGAAATCAATGGGGTAATAACTTCCATGAACGCTTTTTACGAACGCCGGGTAATTTAGCATTACTTAAGGAAGCAATTGCAGAGGTGAAACAGAAATATTTCTCTGTGCAGCAGATTGCCACGAAACGTGATGCTTATTACGATATTATTTTTCCGCTTATATCATCAGCTCCTGATTGGGATTTCATCTACATATATGGAACGGACCCTGAGAAAGTAGCTCAATATAATCAGATCTTTGATGCTCTATCTAATAATGTAGAAGAAAACTATGCACGCTTTTTAGCGCGTGTGGATGACCCAATGCCTTTCTATATGAGTGATGCAGAAGAGATTGAAGATGACAATACTGTCTTCTTCAATTGGAATGAGTCTGAAAGTCTTTTAAATCAAACAATTATTTATGATTTGGAAATAGCAACGGATAAGTTCTTTTCTTCAAGTAGCATAATTCAAACAATAAGTGATATACCAGAAACAGAATATCTATTGAATTGGACACATCCTAAAGGTACTTATTATTTTAAAGTGATAGCGCGAAATTCTGCCAATCCTGATAATAATTGGACAATTGGTTTTGATTCAATATTAAGAAACAGCAATGACACAGCCGTTATTTATGGTGTTAAAGAGTTCTTTGTTAGTCAAGATGGAGGAACAAATCCTCCTGAGCCGAATGATTCGGTTTCTAATCCAGTGGTTGATAGCTCGATAGTATTAGATGGAAATAGTGCAGATTGGAGTAGTTTGACTGCATTCCCAAGTGACCCTAATGAGATAGCTAATGATGCTCTGAATGTAATTGATTGGGATAGTACTTCGATTGCACATAGTGATGAAAGTGTTTACTTTTTATATAAAAATCACAATGTTATTAATGCTAATTCTACCTCAAGCTCTATACCTTGGGGTTGGCAAGTAATGATTGATTCAGACAATAATCCTGCTACAGGCTTTCAATATAGTAACGACGTAGGTATAGATTACATTATAGAAGGCTCTACTGTAGAACGTTACACAGGAACTGGTAGTAGCTGGAGTTGGAATGTGGTTGGTTCAGCTAATGCGGGTATGGCAGATAATATTCGTGAGTTTAGTTTTCCGAGAAGCTGGTTAGGTGGAAGCTCAACAATGAAACTAGTATTTCGTGGAGCAAATGTAGCTTACGGCGGCGATACTACAGATCTATATCCTGATGGTGCCTTATCCGGATCAGCTGCTGTTAGATTTTTCACATATTCATTTGGAACAGTTACACCTCCAGAGAATACGGCTCCTGTAGCAACTGCTCAAAATATATCGCTATTGGAAAACACTACGGCGACTATTTTACTTGAAGCAACTGATGCTGAAACAGATGCATTAAGTCTTATTGTTACACAGCAGCCATCACAAGGGGTTCTGACCTTTAATGCGAATAGCTTAAACGTTTCATACACACCTAATATTAACTATGTTGGAGCTGATAGTTTCAGTTTTAAAGTGAATGATGGTGAGTTAGATAGCAATACGGCTAACGTTGTTCTTGAAATTGTTGCTGACCAACCACCGACGGGTGATATTTCTAACCTTGTAACAATAGGAAGTATTACTGTTGATGGTAATAATTCTGATTGGAATAATTTAACTCTGTTTGATTCTGACCCTGCAGATATTGATACTAATAGTGCGAACCCTATTGATTACTTAAGTGCGGGTATGGCTCACAGTTTGGATACAGTTTATTTAACCTATAAAAACAATGGTCTGGTTAATCCTCCAAGAACTTCAGGAAGTTCTTTAAATTGGGGATGGCAGACATTTATTGACGCTGATAGCGATCCATCGAGCGGTTTTACCCTGACTGACTCTATGGGTGCTGAGTATTTAATTGAAGGTAATTATGTATATCAATATGCTGGAAATGGAAGTAACTGGCAGTGGGTAGAATTAGGTATCGCCTCATCTAAATATCAAGAAGATACTATCGAATTAAGTTTTCCTCGAAATTGGATGACTCAACTTAATAACATTAATGTATTCTTTTATGGAAACAACATAGCGTCGGGGGGTAACACTCAAGATAGTTATCCAAATGAAGGAAGTTTTGCTTATAGCTTTGGTGGTACTGGCGAATTTGGTGATGAAGTTGAAGTCGATTTAGTCCAAAGACAAGCATCACCTGCTTCACATCAACCAGTTTTAGCAGTTCAGGCTACTCCTGATAGTGAAACAGATAATTCAACAAATACAAATACTGATTCAGCCACAGCCACGAATGGAGAAAGTGGTGGTGGTAGTTTCTCTTGGATGATTTTGTTGAGTACGATGTTGTTATTTAGAAATAGGGTATTACTTATTTTGAAATAGCGTAGTTATTTGTTCAGAAATAAAAAAGCCTACAGTGTTCTGTAGGCTTTTTTATTGGGGCATAACAAAAGAGAGATATTAAGCAGCTTTTGATGCTTCAACCTTTAGAGTATGTAAGCCACATTCACGGCTTCCTTCAGCTTTAGTTGGGTCAAAGTAATTGGTTTCATTAGGTAAATTATATTTTTCGATGTATGCATCCATCTGTGCTTGAGTCCAATCTAATAAAGGTGCAATTTTTGTAAGTCCGAATGGTCCATTATCAACATAATTCATATCTGCTCTTACCGTTGTTTGTTCACGGCGTACTGCGGTAAACCAAACTTTATCCGTTTGTGAGTTCATCGCTCGTTCGAAAGGCTCCAATTTAAACTGCTTGGTAAATTCATCATGACGAGGATCATCAATAGTTGGAATACCGTCGAATACAGAATGCAAACGTGCTGCCGTAACTGTAGGAGAATAGACCGTTACATTCAGTTTCAATTCTCTGATTGCAGTTTCAGCAAACTGATAAGTTTCAGATTTATTTAAACCTGAGTCGATCCAAACAACAGGAATATCAGGTTTAACTTGAGTTAGCATGTGAAGAATAACTGTTTCGTATGGACTAAAGTTTGTCGTTACAAAAGCTTTTGAATCATCGGTTAAAACTGCTTCGATTATCTCTTGTGGAGATTTACCGGTTACGTCGTTATTTAGTTGCTCTATATTGATGCTCATGATAATTCCTATAATTAAAGTGATTTGATTTTGTCATTCTGATTATTTAGTGTTTCAGAATAGATTGAATTATCAGCTTAATTATTGATGTAATAAAACGTTATAATTAGATATATTTATCTATAGATAAGATAGAACTATTGGTTGAGTATTTGCTTCTCTTAACAGTGATCAATTCTTATGTATTCATAAAGAGTATAAAAAGTAGGGGGGTGTCTTTTAAATAGTTAAGTATTCATAGCTTACTTAATTTTTTATTATTAAATGCGCTTTATGCATCTGGATTATGAGTGATAACGTATATCTGATGAGCTTGACAGTTTCTTAGTCCTGAGAGTAGACTCTTTATTATGTTACTACGTTTATTAGTCCTTTTATTTGCATTGAATGCGATTGCCCCAGTGGCGATGGCATCGGTAGATTGTGACATGATGAATGATATGGATATGACATCTATGACACATGATATGTCTGAACTGGATTGTTGTACGGATCATGATGATTCATGCAATACAAAGCAGTGTATTACTAGTTCGAGTGCAAATGTCCCACTATTGTCATTAGATAATGTTAAAAACTTTGCTGTTGATGTTTTAGGCAAACACCCTAAAGACAATCTATTGTCTTTATATGAAATTTTTCTTCCGATAAATACCCCACCACCCCTCGTTTAATTCTCTTTACCAATCACGTTTGATCGTGTTTGTGGATTTTTGCGTCTGAATTTTTCAGCGGCATTTACTGTGATTCATCACTGTATTTATCCTTCTACTTTTATAAATGAGAATTAAAAATGAATAAACTAATTGTATCCAGCGTTATTTTAGGAGCTGCCATTTCTATAACAATATCTTCTGTTTTTGCAGAAGGAAAGCATCAAGGTGGGCATGGGCACGATTCATCACATGCAGAAGCTCATTGGGCATCACCAAAAGATGCTGCAGCAAGAAAAAATCCTGTTCTAAGTGATCAATCCTCAATTAATCGTGGTAAAGAATTGTATATGGCAAATTGTACCGATTGCCATGGTGCCTCAGCTAAGGGTGATGGCCTTCTTGCTGCAAGCCTTACACCCAAACCCACTAACTTAACCATCATGGCTGGTAACCATACCGATGGAGATTTTGAATGGAAAATTGCTAATGGTAAGGGCGCAATGCCTGGGTGGAAATCTTCATTATCTGAGACGCAGCGATGGGATCTCGTCAATTATATTCAAGGGCTTGAAAATCCTAATGGTAAAGGGGATATGGCTGGAATGGATCATTCAAACATGAGTGAGGAAGAAATCAAGGCTATGCATTCCATGATGGAAGACTCTTCATCAGGTTCTGATAAAGAAGAACATCATAAAGACAAAAATCATAGCCATTCTCATTAGATCAAGATTTAGATAGTCGGGTAGACAAGATGAAATTTATTATTAAAACAATCACCTTATTAATCGTGTTAAGTATTTTAGTGGGGGCACTATGGTTCGCACTAGGTCCCAAAGATCGTGAAAGTTTGTTTAATGAGTTTGTTCAGCCAATTACAGGTATGAGTTTCGATGAAACTATTGATACCTTAAAAAATGAACTCTCCATGGATAAGCAAACTAAAACTAAGGGCAAAGTCGATACGATACAGGATGTTGCGGGAGATGACTTACTTACCCATGCGAAGCGTCACTCTGATCCTACTTATGTTTGCCCAATGCATCCACAAATATCTCAAGGCGAGGAAGGTAATTGTCCAATTTGTGGTATGAACCTAGTCATAAAAAAGATGGAGCAAGAAGAGGAACTGGTTACTGAGAAACAAACGATGACTATGGATGATGTCATGAGTGATGATCTGTTAACACATGCCAAACGCCATTCCGATCCTACATATGTATGCCCAATGCATCCTCAAATATCTCAAGGTGAAGAAGGAAACTGTCCTATTTGTGGTATGAATTTGGTTGAAAAAATAATGGAAGAGGAAGAATCGGAACAGACACCTGAAAAATCAATGATGGCAATAGATGATGTCATGAATGATGACCTATTAAAGCATGCCAAGCGCCATTCTGACCCCACTTATGTTTGTCCAATGCATCCTCAAATATCTCAAGGTGAAGAAGGTAACTGTCCTATTTGTGGTATGAATTTAGTTAAAAAAGAAATGGAGATTGAAGAAGAGCCTGTTGCAGATAACGGTATGGCCTCTAAAGAAAAGAAAATTAAATATTGGGTAGCACCTATGGATGCTAACTTCCGTCGAGACGAACCAGGGAAATCACCAATGGGCATGGACCTAGTCCCTGTTTATGAAGAAAAAGAAGATATGGTAAGCAACAAGAAGTCGAATAAGGGTTTACCAAGAATTCGCATCAACCCAAGTACTGCTCAAAACATGGGTGTGCGTATCGAAAAAGCGATGATTAAAGAACTTTCTCGCACTATAAATACGATTGGGTCTGTAAGCTATAACGAAGATAAATTACATCATATTCATGCGAGAAGTAGTGGTTGGGTGGAGTCTTTGTATACACGGTCATTAGGTGATCCAGTTACTAAAGGCAAACCACTTTTAGAATATTACTCGCCCGACATCGTTGCGGCCCAAAAAGATTTAATAGTATCTAAAAGAGCGGGATCTAATTTATCGCGTTCATCGAAAACACGCTTAAAAGATCTTAATGTATCAGATGAAATAATCGATGAAATTTTACGTACGGGTAAATCCATAAATAATGTGCCCATTGTATCTAATCATTCTGGCGTAGTAACGCGTATTGGTATTAAAAATGGAATGTATATCACACCGGGTACAGAAATTTATACCATTGCTGATCTTTCGTCAGTATGGGTAATTGTAGATGTCTTTGAACATCAACTGAGCTGGGTCAAAGTAGGTAATAAGGCATTAATAAACGTGCAAGGAGTACCAGGAAAAGACTGGGAAGGTGAGATAGATTATATCTATCCAGAGTTAAACCCTAAAACTCGCACACTTAAAGTTCGTTTAAAAATAGATACGCCAGAACAACAACTTAAACCAAATATGTTTGCTGACGTAACATTACTTACTGAGTCAA
>CALISP010000077.1 GCA_938041705.1 uncultured Cocleimonas sp.
TGAGCATAAATCATGATATGCCTTTATTAGATGGGTGAAGCGAAAGTTCTATTATTCACCGTTATTTAGCTATAGTAAAGTTGTAAGTGTTTACTCAATTCCTCTCGATGGTGGTTTATATTATGACAATGACTAAAGCCAAAGTAATGCAACGTACAAGTCATCCAAATCTGGCAACTATAGCTTCTGGTGATGGCGTTTATTTAATAGATAAACAAGGTAATCGATATCTGGATGCCTGCGGTGGTGCCGCAGTTTCTTGTTTAGGGCACTCAAATCAAAGAGTTAAACAAGCGATTATTGATCAAGTCAATGAAATACCCTATGCGCATACCAGTTTTTTCACCAATGATTCTCAAGAACAATTAGCAGATCATTTACTTTCCCATTCTTATGGAAACTTCTCACAAGTATATTTCGTCGCTGGCGGTTCAGAGGCTATCGAAGCCTCTTTGAAATTAGCTAGACAGTATTTTCTAGAAAAGGGTAAGACTGAGAAAAAATTCTATATCGCGAGAAAGCAAAGTTATCATGGAAATACCTTAGGAGCTTTATCGATTGGTGGGAATCTTTGGCGCCGTAAACCTTTTGATCCGATATTAGTAGAAGGGCATCATATTTCAGCGTGTAATGAATACCGCGAAAAACAAGATAATGAAAGTGAATTTGAATACGGACAACGTATTGCAAATGAACTAGAAACTAAAATTATTGAGTTAGGATCTGAGAACGTAGCTGCATTTGTAGCTGAAACTGTTGTTGGTGCTACTTCAGGTTGTTTGACTGCACCAAAAGCATATTTCAAACGTATTCGTGAAATATGTGACCAGTACGATGTGTTGCTAATTCTTGACGAAATAATGTGTGGCATGGGGAGGACGGGAACATTGCATGCTTGTGAACAAGAAGGTATTCAAGGTGACCTTCAAACTATCGCAAAAGGCATCTCAGCTGGTTATCAACCACTGGGTGCTGTGTTAATAAGTGATAAAATTGTTAATGCAATTGATGAAGGCAGTGGTTTTTTCCAACATGGTCATACTTATGTAGGTCATCCAACGTCATGTGCTGCGGGTTTGGCAACGCAATTAGAAATTAAAGAACGAGATTTGTTGAGTAATGTAAAAACTCAAGGTGCAAATCTTACTAACGCTTTATATGATTCTTTCAATTCAGATCCACTATTGTCTGATCATATAGGAGATATCCGCGGACGTGGTTTGTTTATTGGTATAGAGTTGGTAGCCGATAGAAAGACTAAAAAGCCCTTTGATTCCAGTTTGAAGCTACATGCAAAAATAAAGAAAAAGGCAATGCAAAATCTTTTGATGTGCTATCCCATGGGAGGCACAATCGATGGCGTTAATGGCGATCATATATTGCTCGCACCTCCATTTATTATAGATGAAGACAATGTTGAACAAATAACTGAGCGTTTATGTAATAGTATTAAATCAGTGCTTCAAGAAGCCTTATGAACCATAAAGTATATGAGCAATAAAATATGAGTCAAAACAAAAATATTATCTTAGCTGTTGCTCCAAATGGCGCAAGAAAAACAAAAGCTGATCATCCAAATATTCCTTTAAACTCATCGGAAATAGCGCAAACAGCGAATGATTGTTTAACAGCTGGCGCAAGTATGATGCACTTGCATGTGCGGAATCCTAAGGATAGCTCTCATAGTCTTTCGGCTGAGTTATATCAACAAGCAATAGATGCGATTGATCATCAATGCAATCAAGAGATGTTTATTCAAGTGACTTCTGAGGCTGTAGGCATATATTCGCCTGAAGAACAGTTCGATATGATTCATGCACTTAAACCCAAAGCCGTCTCTATTGGCTTAAGAGAAATAGAAAGCTTAAAAGACAATACTATTCATGAACATTTCGTGAGAATGAGAGAAGAAGATATACACCCACAAATCATTCTTTATAATCAAAATGATCTTAATAAATATCATGCATGGCTAGAAAGAAAAGTACTACCCGGTAATACTTATCCTATTTTATTAGTGATAGGGAGACCTAACACCGAGGGTAGCTTTGAAAATAGTTATTTAATTAACGAAAACATTGAAAAACTTCAAGCATCTAGCTGGATGATTTGTGCTTTTGGTGAAAATGAATTTGCTGCCGCGAAGTTAGCTGCAAGTTTAGGCGGACATATAAGAATTGGTTTTGAAAATAATAGTGTTTTAGCTGATGGTTCAGATGCCAAAGACAACGCAGCTTTAATCAATCAAATTGCTCGCTATTTAGATGATAATAATTTGCAGAGTGCCAACTTTGCTCAGACTAACGAAATAATGCGACCGAATTGGTAAATCATGAATCAAGTTAACAACCCTAATAGTAATTCTGATATTAACCAGATTCTTTGGACTCCCTCTAAAGAACAAATTGAACGAGCTAATAGCACAAAATTTATTACTACTTTAAATAGTAAGTTCGATATAAAACTAAGCTCATTTCAGCAACTTCATACATGGTCTGTAAACAATCCTGAGTCTTTTTGGGAAGAGCTTTGGTATTTTGTAGATGTTATTGGAGATAAAGGAAAGCAAATACTAGAAAACGAAAATAAAATGCCAGGAGCTGTTTGGTTTTCTGATTCAAAAATTAATTTTGCTGAAAATTTATTGAATGATAAAAATAGAATGCTTGATGATGAAGCAATTGTTTTTTGGGGAGAAGATCAACAAAAACGAACACTGAATTATTCAGATTTAAAAGAGCAGGTCGCTAGTCTAAGTGCATATCTTCGAGATGAAAATATAAAACCCGGCGATGTTGTAGCAGGCTTTATGCCAAATATGCCTGAGGCAGTAATCGGGATGCTAGCAACGACAAGTATTGGAGCAGTATGGACATCATGCTCACCTGATTTCGGTGTACAAGGTGTGCTGGATCGTTTTGGACAAGTGAAGCCGAAACTATTGATTACTGCTAACGCCTATTTTTACAACGGCAAAACTCACGATTGTTTGGAAAAAATCAAAACGATTAGTGCTTCAATTGACTCAATTAAAAATGTTGTTGTAGTTCCATATGCTAGCGAAAGTAAGTTAGATGATTCGACCTATTACCCTCAAATCCTAAGCGATTATTCTCAGCAAAACCGCAAGGAAGCAGAAATAGAATATACCCGTATGCCGTTTAATTCGCCTTTGTATATTATGTATTCATCAGGAACTACGGGCGTGCCTAAATGCATTGTTCATGGAGTTGGTGGCACATTACTTCAGCATTTAAAAGAACATATATTACATGCGGATGTTAAACCAGAAGACAGAGTTTTCTATTTTACTACCTGTGGTTGGATGATGTGGAATTGGCTTGTTAGCTGTTTGCAAACGGGTGCAACGTTAATGTTATACGATGGCTCACCCTTTTATCCAGACGCAAACATTATGCTTGATTATGCTGAGGAAGAGAATATCAGTGTGTTCGGTACGTCGGCAAAATACATCGATGGTTTAAGAAAAGAATCTTTAGATTTCACTCAAACGCATTCATTAAATAATTTGAAAAGCATCCTCTCTACTGGTTCGGTTTTAGTTCCAGAAAGTTTTGATTACGTTTATAAAAATATTAAGAAAGATGTGTGCTTGTCATCAATTTCAGGTGGTACGGATATCGTTTCATGTTTTGCTTTAGGTTCGTCAACTCTTCCAGTAATAAGAGGCGAGCTACAAACTAAAGGTCTGGGCATGGCGGTTGAGATTTGGGATGATTCTGCCAAAGGTGAGGCTGACATTAATACGAAAGGAGAGCTGGTTTGTTCAAAACCATTTCCTTCAATGCCGATATATTTCTGGAATGACCCAGATAATAAAAAATATCATGATGCTTATTTTGCAAAATATGAAAATATTTGGTGCCATGGTGATTACGTAAGCGAGACAGAAACGGGAGGTCTTATTTTTTATGGCCGTTCGGATACTGTATTGAATCCAGGTGGAGTTAGAATTGGTACAGCCGAAATCTATCGCCAAGTGGAAAAGCTTGATGAGGTGAAAGAATCAATCGTAGTAGGACAAGAATGGCAAGACGATGTCAGGGTTGTTTTGTTTGTGAAACTGAGCGAGGGTTTACAGTTAAATGATGACTTAATTAAAAAGATAAAATTACAAATAAGAAGTAATACCACTCCTCGTCATGTGCCTGCAAAGGTCTTACAAGTGAATGATATTCCGCGAACCAAAAGTGGAAAAATTGTTGAAATTGCGGTTAGATGCTGTATTCATAATGAAGTTATCAAAAATAGTGAGTCACTTGCAAATCCGGAAGCACTTAATGAATACAGGGATAGATCGGAGCTCTTAAGCTAGTCTTTTCTATAATTAAAAATGTATCTAATTTCCGTCGTTAATAAAATGTAACAAATCAGAGTTTTTACTGTCATAACGTAACTCAGGTTTGTTCAAATTCAAAAAATATAAGGATCGTATTTTGCTTAAAGTAGGTTTAACAGGCGGTATTGGTTGTGGGAAAAGTACCGCAGTGGCTTCTTTTCGTGAATTGGGTGCAATGATTATTGATGCGGATCAAGTAGCACGCGATATTGTAGAGCCAGGCACAAAAGCATTAAACGAAATAGCTCAGCTTTTTGGTGATGGTATTCTTTTAGAAAATGGTGCCTTAAATAGATCAAAGCTAGGACAGATAATATTTTCACCAACTAAAGAAGCCGAACAAGCCCTAGCGAATTTAGAAAAAATCACCCATCCAATAATTAGTGAAGAAATAAAATCACGTATGGATTGGGCGGAAACCCAAACCATAGATTACCCTTATCTTTTGGTTGATATCCCGTTATTAGTTGAAAAAGAATATGAGTCATTATTTGATCGAATTGTGGTTGTAGATTGTTTAGTGGAACAGCAAATTGATCGAGTAAAAAATCGTGATGGTATGAATGAAGAGTCAATTTTACAAATAATTGAACAACAAGCAACACGGGAACAAAGACAAGAAGTTGCCACTGATATTCTAGATAACAGTAAAGATGTTGAGCATTTATTATCACAAGTTAAACAGTTACATCGACAGTTTGTGAGTTTATCCGATCAATAGCTCTGATATACTAATCAAAAAACTCACTTAATCTTTCATTACTCAATTAATAATTCAGTTTCTATGGCAGTTTACGAACATCCGCTAAATGAAAAAACTCGCCTCTTTATGCGATTAAGCTATTTAATTAAGCGTTTTAACTTTCATTTAGAAAACCCTACTCCAGAAAATTGTCAGGCAGCTATTGTAGTGTTGTTGGAACTGTACAATTTATCATCACGTTTGGATGTAAAGAATGCCGCACTTCATGTGCTAGATGTACAAACACAAGCCGTCAGATTGGCCGAAGGTGTTGAAGGAATTGATCATACACGTGTGAAGCGAATCCTTGAAAAGCTGGAAGAAAAAAGTAAGCGCCTTTATAGTTTTCGTGGACAATTAGGGCAGCACTTAAAGTCTCATAATTTTCTTAATATTATTAAACAACGTGGTTCAATAGCAGGCGGTGTTAATGATCTCGATGTGCCTTTATTTAACCATTGGTTAAACCTTGGTGAAGAGCGACGAGTCAAAGACTTACGAACATGGGCTAGACCTTACGAAATAGCGTTTGAAGCAGTAGAGCTATTAATGGACTTGATCTACCAAGGAATCCAAACTAGCCAAGAAGTTGCCGTAGGTGGGTTTTATCAAGCTACCTTAAGTCATGAAGTAGATTATCAAATCATTTCCATCGGTTTAGAAGAAGGTGCTGAACTCTATCCTGAGATTAGTGCTGGCAAACAACGTTTCTCAATACGCTTTGTTGATGCCAGTAACCTTGAAGAAAAGGGTAAGCAGATTGTTGAAGACGTTGATTTTACTTTGAAGCTATATAGTTTTTAAGCGTCACCAAATAAGAAATAAAGAGTAGTTAAAAGCCGGGGGGTGTCTTTTTACTGATTAAAAACGACACCCCCCGACTTTTTATACAACTTTACTGTTAAGGACCTCTAATTTAGGACTTCCTCTAGATTAGGACTTCTCAAAAGTAATGTTACCTTCATTAACGTCCACATTAATTGTATCGCCCGAGACGAATTCACCCGCTAACAGCTTCTGCGCTAATGGATTCTCCAGTTCGCTTTGAATCGCACGCTTTAATGGGCGAGCCCCATAAATAGGATCAAAGCCTTCAGCACCAATCAAATCAAGCGCTGCTTCACTGAATTCAATATCAATATCTCTTTCAGTAAGTCGCTTGTTCAATATTTGTAATTGAATAGCAGCAATCTTTCTGATTTCGTCTTTACCCAGTGGCTTAAATACGACGCTATCATCAATACGATTGATAAATTCAGGACGGAAGTGTGTACCGACCTTTTCCATCACAGCCGCTTTCATCAAGGTATATTCTTCAGCGTCAGTAAGTACATCATCCTTTAATTCTTGAGATGCCATTTTCTGAATCACATCCGAACCTAAGTTAGACGTCATAACGATTACGGTATTCTTAAAATCAACTGTTCGACCTTGTCCATCCGTTAGGCGACCATCATCTAACACCTGCAATAAAATATTGAAAACATCAGGATGCGCTTTCTCAACTTCATCAAGTAACACAACCGAGTAAGGTTTACGACGAACCAGTTCTGTTAAATAACCACCTTCTTCATAACCTACGTAACCCGGGGGCGCACCAATCAACCTTGCCACCGAATGTTTTTCCATGAATTCCGACATGTCGATGCGTACCATCGCATCAGACGTATCAAATAAGAAGTTAGATAGCGCTTTGGTTAACTCTGTTTTACCCACACCTGTTGGACCTAGGAATAGAAAAGATCCACTAGG
>CALISP010000078.1 GCA_938041705.1 uncultured Cocleimonas sp.
TTGGTAAATTCTTTCCGCCAAATAAGCAGTAATAAGAAACCTATGATTGCACCGCCAACATGTGCAAAGTGAGCCACGCCCCCGCCAAATAATGAGAATCCTGTGACACCAGAAAATAGATCTATAGCGATTAAAACCGGCACAAATACTTTCGCTGGAATAGGGTAAGGGATAAATATCAACATTAATTTGTTGTTTGGAAAATATAAGGCGAAGGCGACAAGAATTCCGTAAATAGCACCTGATGCACCCACCATAGGCGAGTAAAACACACCAAACATTTTTCCCGCTTGTGCCTCATCAATGACCGAAGGTGGGTAGCTATACTTCGATATCATTTGCATTATATCGGCATTGTTTAAGCCTGAATCAGCGAGTAGTGAATAAACTTGATTAAATTGATAGTAATTAACTCCATTATAAATAAGTGCAGCGCCGATGCCGCAGGCGAAGTAAAAAATCAAAAAACGTATTCTGCCTAGTACAGACTCTAATGCACTACCAAACATCCATAAGGCATACATATTGAAGGCGAGATGCATAATGCTGCCATGCATAAACATATGGCTAATATACTGCCAAACTTCGTAATTTTCATTTTTAGGGAAATGTAGTGCAAGTGAGTTAACTAAGCCTCCTCTAACTTGCTGATCTACAAAAAACATCAATATATTGAATGCAATGAGGATTATTACTGCACGTTTGATCATCTGTGGTGAAAATGACATTAAGTTGATACCTACATAAAATGTGAATTAGAGGTTATCAGTCATTTATGAATGACACACTCTTTGGGTGTGTTTTTTCTTTAAGTATAGTAAAGCAAATCGTTATTATGAAAGAGCTTTATGCCAAGATGCTATTTCTAGTTATTAAAGGTTAGATGAATTCTATAAGCGTAAAAATCAAAATGGTATTGAAAAGATAAAAGAGATTAATACGAATAAGATTAAAGCATACAGAATTGGAAATAACACCGCGAATACAACTACAGCTGTACTATTTTCTGGGGGGGGAACTCCAAATTTATTTTCTTCTTCATTCCCAGGAATAATTGAGAAGATAAGTACTGAAATTGGGAATAAAATGAGTAAAGCCAATGCGATTAAAGTATGAAGATTAAAGTCATGACAACGCTTAATAGTAAGAATTGCCACTGCAATATAAGTCACTATTAAAAGTAATGCTGCTAGCAAATAGCCAATTATAGGAATTAAGAATGAAATTAATCCTAAGACCGCCCCAATAAAGATCGCACCAAAGGCTAAGCTTATATATTGAAGACGTCCAATTCTACCGCCTGCTTTAAAAAGCTTCGATGAGAAGAAAGTTTGAGTTTTCTCATAAACATCAGTTAACTCAAACGTCTTGTTGTTACTGACTCTTTTCTTTGTTGGATCGGCAAAAGGATTTTGCTTTTTTTCATTCATGCCAGACTCGTCTTTAGCCTTACTTGTTGATTATGTAAGCAGTTATACGACTGATTAATAATAAATAAAATATCAACCAAGTGCTCTAAATAAATCTAACAACTTATCTTGGTCGACTGCAAAACCACGAATTCCCTGTGCAAGTTTCTCGGTTGCCATCGCATCGTTATTCATCATCCAGCGGAAAGATTTTTCATTTAACTCGATTTTTGATTGTGCTTCACCAGTATTATCATTACTTAGTTTAAGACTAAGGTCGGAATCATCTGCTCGTAATTCCTCTAGAAAATTCGGGCCAATCGTTAAGTAATCACAACCTGCTAATGCTTCAATTTCACCACTATTACGGAAGCTAGCTCCCATCACTATGGTGTTGTAGCTGTGTTGTTTATAATAGTTGTATATTTTAGTTACTGAGACTACGCCAGGATCATCATTAGGCTCAAAGACTTGCTGTTCGCCATTAGCTTTGTACCAATCGAGAATGCGGCCTACGAAAGGAGAAATTAGAAATACATTAGCTTCAGCACAGGCAACGGCTTGAGCAAAGCCAAATAATAGAGTGAGGTTACAGTTGATGCCTTCAGTTTGTAATTGACGCGCAGCTTGAATACCTTCCCAAGTTGATGCGATTTTTATCAAGACACGATCTTTATCGATACCTTGTTTCGCATATAAATCAATTAATTTGCGCGCTTTGGTAATTGTTGCATCTTTATCAAATGAAAGACGGGCATCGACTTCAGTAGAAACACGTCCCGGAATAATCTTTAAAATTTCACAACCAATCTTAACGCCAAAAATATCTACCACATCATCAACGTCACTTTTATCCTTAGCTGCTGCTAAAGCTTCGTCCATAAAGTGAGCATAATCAGTATCTTGTGCAACCTTTAATAATAAAGACGGATTCGTAGTTGCATCTTGTGGTTGGTATTCTTTAATCGCAGCTAAATCTCCGGTATCAGCCACAACGACAGTCATTTCGCGTAATTGGTCTAGTTTATTCACTTATTATCCTTAGTCATTGAAATTGTGACATTTATTGTAGTACAAAAGTGATTGTTATTTTCTTTAATTATTATTAGCGGTCTTATCTGTAAAATGAAACATCTAACGATACATCACTTAGCAATACGTTTTAAAATAATTAAAGCGTATTGTTACTGAGCTCTGCATAAGTTCTCTTTACATTTTCAAACAACAAAAATGTAATATTACTTAAAAAGTAGGGGGGTGTCTTAGTACAGCAAATTAGTCGACATAAGAAAAAGCAGTTCTAGTCTCGTCATCTTTTTTCGACATACCAGATTCGCTATTTGGATCGGCAACTATGTTGCTGACGTAGCTTGCACTTCGTGATTGGGCTTTTAATAGCTTGAGCTTGTTCATTCCTCTGTAGCTGATTTCCTTAACCGCTGGAATGATTCCTTGAGTTTCTGTAGAGCGATTGCTTATACCCATAGGCTTCAGGAAGTAATGATTAGCAGCATGGACTGAATTCAAACGAGTACTTTCTCGAGATTGATAGCTGGTGGCTAATGAGACATTTAGATCGACATTTTCTATGCGGTGAGGCGAATGCTGTGGCCAACTTAATACTTGTCCTGCTTGTAATTCCACAGCCTGGGCATGTTCATCAAACCACAATTCATAAGGGACGTTTTCATGACGTTCTTGTCCGATAATTTCTTCAATGTATTGTTGAGAGGCGAAGCGCTCATCTTTATTTGGATAGACCCACACTTTTTTTGACCCTTTCAAATGCCAGAGCATATTTGGATCAGCATCTAAATGGTAATAAACCTGTATTCCTGGCGATGAAATAAGTAATGCACTGAAAGATCCTTTGGCATTGGTAATATTATTACAGTTATTATTTATTTTTACGTACATGGAATCTATAAGATCCACATAGTCTTGTTGGTATTCATTAATGCGAATTACATTTATCCACATACGGCCTTTTTTTACGGCAGTTATAATTTCTTCACCTGTGAGTTTGTCGATGTGAACGGGTGTCCATTCTTTGTGTTTTAGTGGGTCAATACCCATGGTGTAACACTGCAGCCATTTACGTGGATAGTTGTCTAGTAAGTTAATTAAAGCCGTATCGCTAAATAAAGGAGATTGATGATAGTTGTGAGATAGGATTTGTGATTCTTTGCCAAACTTTTCATAGGCCTCATCTGTCCAATCAAAACTAGTACTTGAAATGCTGTTATCGCTCAAACCAGTTGTTTTAGCAAAAGTATTGGTAGATGTTTTTGGCGAAGTTTTGTCAGGAGTTTTCATGTTACTTTTCCATCTTTCTCATTATCTTAATCTACAAACTTAGGTCTTATTAAGCTTATAGCTGTTTCTTCTTATGACTGTATAGTTAGTGATTAGTATAGAAGTATTCGACTATTTTACTCGTTACTCACCTTAGTTTCAGGCGCTTTATCTTAAAAATTGCTTGGATAATCTTATTATCTCTCATTTAGCTATTAAAAAGTTGATTGGCTTACAGAGCCAATCTGTTAGAGTTCATGATCAAATAGGCTATAGGTTTACTGAGTGAAAAATAACGATATTCTACGTCGCATCCGTTTTGTCTTTAATTTTGATGATTCAAAGATGATGAAACTATCTAGTACCAAGGAAAAGCAAGTCTCTCGTGCTGAAATCAGCGATTGGTTAAAACGTGATGATGATATTGGGCATAAAGAAATGATTGATGTGGAATTGGCTATCTTTTTAAATCATTTTATTGAAGAGAAACGTGGTAAACGTGATGGTCCAGCTCCAGAACCTGAAAAACGTTTGAGTAACAATGCTGTTTTCATGAAGTTAAAAATCGCATTAAACCTTAAAGCTGAAGATGTTTTAGAGATGCTGACTTTGGCTGGATTTAAACTTGGGAAACATGAGCTTAGTGCTTTTTTCCGTAAACCAGGTCATAAACACTTCCGTGAATGTCACGATCAAGTGCTTCGTAATTTTTTGCAAGGGTTGCAAATCAAATACCGAAAAGATGTACCTGCATCAGAGCCTAAAAAGTCATCAGACCAAACATCAACGAGCAAACCATCAACAGCTAAACCATCGTCAACCAAGCCTTCTGGAGATAAAACTACTGAAGGTGAATCTTCAGTAACAAAAACAAATACAGCAAAGCCATTGCCTAAAGAAAATGCACCTGCACCTGTAGCTTATCAATGGAAGAAAAAACCTAATTCAGATTGATTAGATTTATAATCCATCTGAAACACCTTAAAAGTAGGGGGGGCCTTTTAATTAGCAAATAATTAGCAAATTTAAACTATTCATCTGGTAGGTTGTCTTGAATAATTTTTCTCGAAATTCAGCAACACTTATTGGTTTTATTGCCATATTGCTTTGGTCGTTGCTGGCATTATTTACGGCATCGAGTGGAAATGTTCCTCCGTTTCAATTAGCCGCCCTCACATTTGCTATTGGTGCCTCTATCGGTGTTTGTAGATGGGTTTTAAAACCATCACGAATTTCGAAGCTTAAACAACCCATTGCAGTTTGGGCACTAGGAGTAATAGGTTTATTCGGGTATCACTTCGCTTATTTTACTGCCTTACGTAATGCTCCTGCAGTAGATGCTAGTCTTATAGCCTATTTATGGCCTCTATTTATTGTTTTGTTCTCGGCATTACTACCTGGTGAAAAGCTAAAGATTCATCATATAGTAGGTACGCTTTTAGGTCTTTGCGGTGCTGTGTTAATTGTTACTAAAGGATCATTTTTCAACTTTCAATCAGAATATATTTACGGTTACAGTGTTGCGTTTGTGTGTGCATTGATTTGGTCAACGTATTCGGTTTTATCACGTAGGTTTTCGCATATATCTACTGATGTAGTCACGGGTTTTTGCCTTGTAACAGCAATGCTATCTTTTATCGCACATATGTTTTTAGAACAAACTATATGGCCAGGCGATATTAAACAATGGTTAGCCATTATAGGTTTAGGCTTAGGGCCGGTTGGGTTAGCCTTCTATACATGGGATTTGGGTGTAAAACATGGTGATATTCAAGTGTTGGGGGCTGCATCTTATATTGCTCCCTTACTTTCGACACTGATTTTGATTATGTTTGGATTCGCTAAATTAACGACTATTGTGGTAGCTGCGTGTTTACTAATCACATTAGGAGCCATTATCGCTGCTAAAGATTTGTTATTGAATAGATCAAAGTAGATCGAACAAGAAGCATCTTAGCTTTTCATAAATACCAATTACATTTTCAGATAACTAAAATGTATTGTTATTCAAGCCGAAGCGAAGCGGAGACAATGTTGGAACGAAGTTATAACAGCCCATAGGGCATGATTTTCATTTGAAAAGATAAAAGATCATGTAAAAGTAGGGGGGTGTCCTATTAGACTTATAAATAGTCAGTTAGAGATAAAGATGAGTTTCATTTCTCATGTTAGGATAAAACAATCGAATGGATTTAAGTCAACGTTATGAATGAAAACAGCAATAATAACAATAATCGAGATGACGCTGATATCTTGAAAAGTCCCGATAAACCATCGGATTATATTGATGCGACTTTTTATCCTAGTGAAAATCCCGGCGCGCATGAACGACATTTAATTCGACGTCATCAGAACCACTTGTTCGGAGAACGAGCAACCGAAGTCAGCAGTGATTCTTTGCAACAAATGCAAAAACTAGACCACGATATTTTGCAACAATTTATGACTGAGTTTCGACAAGTCGTAAGTAAAGCAGTTGAATTAAAACCAAATGAAGACAGCGAAATTATTTTAGCAGTGAAAGATCAATTGGATAAGCTCTATGCCAGTTCAGTTAGTGTGGCAGATGATCAAAGTAAGGTGAAGGAAGCCATACAAAAACTGATTAGTGTAGTTATGCAATCTGTTCGTAAAGGAGCCGACCAAGATCCCAAGGCACTGCAGGAATTAGATCAAGAAGATGCTGCGAGAGAAGCGAATTTTGCCTTTTTAGAGTCAATATTAGTAGCAGATATATTAGATCCTGACTCTCCTATCGAAAATGAAGATTTATTGCCGACTTTACTTTGTGCTGAAAAGGATGATTTGGCATTGGCAACGCAATTGTTTGATTTGGAACAGATAACATTTTTATTAGAGCAAGGTAAAGTGTTATTAGATCAATTAGATGCTGACGCTAAAGATATAACAAAAGCTGCTGAGAATTATGTTTTTATGGAAGGGTATTTGAAGTTTATAGAGCAACGTTAAACAAACATAGGTAAATGTAATTTAGACAAATAGGCATAAAGTAGGGGGGTGTAATAATTAATCTATTTTACTCAATAACTGAGAAATAAACCCATCCATCGAAGCAAAAGTAGCAGTGCCATCTCGTTGTTTCTTGCCCCACATACACTCTGGATAAAAACTATCATTTTTAAAACGAGCCATAATATGCCAATGTACTTTTGGGACATAGTTAGCGAATGAGGCGATATTAATTTTCTCTGGTTTGAAATAAGTTAACATTTCAGTTTCGATCAAATCTAATAAAGCCCAAATTTGCTGTTTCGTTTCGGTATCACAATCTGTCATTTCTTTGGATTCATCTTGCGCAAAAATTTTAAGCCAAGGAATTTCGGATTCTTCAATCTCGATGCGGATAGATGTATTTTGATAGATAACTGTCATGTATAGAGTAAAACATAAGAGCATAAAAAAGCCAAAGACTGGCTTTGGCTTTTTTATCAATAGTATGTAATCTTAATTGTTTATTGAGCAACGGTTACCTCTACAAATCCCGCACCATTGTGTCCAAACCCATCATGTACACCATAATAGAAAATATCTGAACCAGTAAAGCCAGGATTAGGAGTGTAAAGTACACCTAACACACCATTACGAGTAACTTTTGCCGTTGTACCATTTGCACCTTGGTCTACTTGATCAAGAACCAATACGTCGCCATCTGCATCAGTGTCATTAGCCAATACATTGATGAATATAGGAGTATTTCTAGATGTACTCACTTGCTCATTAGATATATCAGGAAAAGCGTCATTACCGTCGTTAGGATCAGTACTAGATACGGTTAAAACAGCTATGTCTGTTCCACCGCGGCCATCAGTAACAGTATATATAATACTGATGCTGCCAACGTTGTTTTGTGGGTTGAAAAAGATTGTGCCATTGTTGTTTAATCTAGCGAATCCAACTGGAGGTTGCACAATTGATTGAACACTTAAAGTATCTCCATCAGGGTCCGTATCATTACTTAATACATTGATAGTT
>CALISP010000079.1 GCA_938041705.1 uncultured Cocleimonas sp.
TGGATAAATAGGATTGCGTGGAAGTGAAATTATCAGACATTAGCATTGCAAATATCGCAGTGACAGCAATACCGGCACCAACTCCACCAAAGTGCAAACCTAATTCGGGTTTATGACCCTGGCGAATCATCCAATTAAGAATTAAACCCGAACCAATCAGCATGCCACCTGCGGTACTGAGTCCAGCGACAAAACGCATCAAAGACCATAAGATATAGTTTTCAGTAAAGCCCATTCCGATCGTTGAAATAATAGCTAAAACTAAAGCAATACGATACAACTTGTCCTTTAGTTTTAAATCACTGATGGATGCAGCAATTAAGACTCCAGTCATATAACCCATATAATTAATTGTAGCTAGCCACCCACCTGATGCAGCATTCAAAAATGTTTGATCTATCATCACAGGTAGCAATGGAGTATAGGCAAAGCGTGCAATACCCATTGTCAAAATCAGACTAAAAAGACCAGCCAGCATTACCTTTAAAGGACTGCTGCTTTTACTAATTGTTGTAGTATTTTTATTAAGATTAATATCTGGATTTTGTTTATTGTTGGGCATGAAATGATTGTAGAGGATTGGCCAGTGGATAGAAGAACTTCATTCACTTTATTTGCTAATAATAACTATTATAAAAACCCAGAAAGACACCCTGCCACTTTGAGGTGCATTCACTTTACTCTGTTATTCAATAAGATAAAAGGCTAAAAGTAGGGGGGTGTCACATAGTATTACTAGAATGCTTTATTGAATGACAGAAACTATATTTAATAAGAGATAGTTTAATAAGGGTAATAAAGTTTTGGTATTGAATTGTTTATTAGAACGTTCCTTGATTTTTAACTTCTAATTTATCTAGTTTTTCGTAGCAAGCTGATAAGTCCTCTTTTTTCCCATATCGAGGTACGTCATGCATACGTAAGTAAGGTCTTGAATTAACTTCTAAAAATATACACCTTTGTTTTTCAAAATCAGTTGCAACTGACTCCTCACAAATAACATCAATACCCAGGATGTTAGCATTGAAATGGTTTAGTATTTTCTGAAGTAACTGAAGATTACTTTCAGTAATTGTTGTTTTGTCTATTATCTCAACAGTACTGCCGAGCTTTAAAGCTATTTTGTGATGTAAATAAACTAACTCATCTTTTTCAGGCACACTAGAAAAATCTAGATTACTAAGTTTCAAATGTTTTTTGATGGCTTTGTTGTTTTCAGGTATTTGTTTGATCGTTGGTGATAGTTTCATTGCCAAACGGGTGTTGTTTTCTTCAGTTATAAGCGTTGCAATATTATCAGACCCATTTCCAACAATTGAAGGAGGGTAACGTTGAATAATAGACATTACTTCGCCTTTTATTGTCACGATTCGATAGTTTCTTCCTGATAAATACGTTTCTATTATACTTTTTGGCCACCAGACTTTCACCATGATGCAGGCTCGCAATAATTGCCAATTATTTGTAATAGGGAAGTGTGAGCCCCTTGAGTACCCACTCACATCAGGTTTAACACACACGGGAAAGCCATGCTTTTTAACAAAGGCAAAAGCAGCAAAAGGTAAGTAAAACATTTGGCTTTTTGCAGTAGGTATTCCTAACTTATCAAATACCAATTTGCCTTGTTCTTTCGTGCGACATGATCTTCGAACATTAAGTGAATTGTAATCACTGCAACCATTCATGAATTTTTGAGATATGAATGAATAGATAAATTTTTTCAATGGAAGGCCTTCTGCTCTTTAGTCGGATCGCTTTATTTAGACGATCTTATTTAAATACTATATTTTAATAGCTGTGTTTATTCAGCAGTGTTCATTAAATTGTGTTGTTGTAACTATTAAACTTCAAATACTTCATGTGCTTATTTCAATTAGCTATTTCAACTGCTTATTTCAATTCAAAGTGACGCCGAACTATTTTATAAAATAGAAACGGTTTAAAATCTTTTTTGGATGCTTTTCCACTGATAATTGCTAATTGTTTCATGTTTTTAATAATGAATTTGTTTCTGAACTGAGTACTGTGGTCAGAATCTAGTAAGTGTAAAGGCATTGGCGCAAATAAATTGATCTCTATAATGTCAAATTTTGCTGAGAGTAGGCTTTCTTTATCATTTGTTTTAACTGCAATTCTAGCGATACGGAAATGTGGTAATGATTTTACATGTGACTTTAAGGTCTGCAGTTCTTCTTGGCTAAAATCTTGAGTCCTATCTTTATAACGAGTGTTTTCATTATTAACCGCATTGATAGGAAAGTCTTCTTCGTTATTAATCACTTCTGTTATTGAAAAGCTTTCGAAATCATCAAGATGATCTGGATCTTGAATATAGAAAATTTCGAATTCTTTTTTCCCTTTAGCAAGTGCTTGAACAATATAGGTGATTTTATTGTTTTTTAATGTTTCGCAGGCTTCTTCAAAGGCTTCTTGATTTTTGACTACTTGGATACCGTAACTATTTTGCCCCCATTCTGGTTTCAGAAATACGGGATAGGAATCAGGCTTGTTTTCAATATTTAGATAACCTTGAGCAACTCTCCATTGAGCTGGAATGAGATTATCTATTTCTATTTTAGAATAGACTCCTTTCTCAGAGTTGAAATAAGCTGAATTTAGCTGGAAAAAATACCATGGCGGAATGCCATGGCGTAATGTCCAGAAAATATAACAACTTATTAATTTGGCAACTATCATACGATCTTGAAATTTGTTCGTGAGCCTGAACTAATTAAAGTTAGTGGGCTTTCCTGTTAAGAAAAGCAACGATCAAACCTAAGATAAGTATTGATAGAGCAGCATAAGCTAGTGTTGTGTCCGAACATTGGCTCGTAGTTTCAAGAAAAACTGCGTGACATTCTGATGCGTCTGCAACAGACCAAGTTGGATTCCATCCTAGTGGAGTAAATAAATGGAAGAAAATTGCGCCAGCCATAACACAAACAGCCATTAATGCGCCCCAGAAATGAAGCTTTGCTCTATATTTCCAGAGAATCAGCGGTAATAGTAAAACGAGTGCCGTGAATAGCTCAGCTGCGCCAATTAAGTATTGCCCAAAGTTTGCGAATAAATCCCCGATTGTTGCGCCTAGCGTATCTGTTAGCCAAGTGCCAATAGTGCCAAAAATATGAGCAGGTTCTGCGGCTGTCTTATCAAACTTATAAAATAAAGATCCTAAAAACACATAAGATGTCCATGCGGCAAATACCCAACTGATAATAATAACAACCATTTCACACTCCCTTTTAGTATCAACTAATTTATAAGAGCATTATTATACATAAAGTGTTAAAAACCTTATATCATCTTCTACTTTTGCGTAAGAGATTCATAGAGGATCAATATGAAAATGGAACTCTCTATCTCAGTTAATGATAAATTTGATGAAAAATGTAAATAAAAAAGCGCTGTTTTATCTATTTGTCTTATTCAATATAGCGTTATTGATATACGTCTATCTCAAAGGTGATTTTCTAGACTTTGAAGCCTTAAAAGCTTATTTGAGTGAACAGAACTTCTTTGTATCTTATCTGGTGTTTGTTGCGATATTAATTGTTCGTGGACTGACGCTGTTGCCAGGAACACCTTTTCTATTAGCTGGAATATATCTATTCACAATTCCTCAAGTATTTATAGCAATTCAGATAGCCATAATCTGTTATTGCGTGATTATTTATCACTTTTCCAAGAGCATGAATTTTAAGATCCCAGAGAAAATCTTAAGCTATGAAGAAAAGATAAAAACGAAAGAGATTCCAATTATATTTTCACTCTGTTTTATTCCAGGGGTCTCAATTAATGTGTTAGTTTATTTTTTATCGATTATTAATATCAAACTTAAGAATATTTTAATCGGTGTATTAGCAGGTACGTCGATTACATCATTAATTTATATTTCTTTGATCAAAGGTGTTTTTGAATCGGTAAATTTTATACCTGATCTTTTAGAACGTTTCTAAGACTCGTTAAAAAGACACCCCCCGACTTTTAGTGAAATATTATTATGAGGGATTTTTGTGAGGGATTATGCAAAACGATGTAGTTGAAGTTTTAAGCTTCTTGCTGAATAAAACCTAATACCTCAGCAACAACCTCTTTATTGCGTAATATTCTTCGATGTCCTAAGCCTTCCGTGATCATCAGTTTTGCATCTGGCTTACTTTGATGTAGTTCAGTCACTTCATCTATCGGTACTTCGCTATCACCTTTATCATGAATGAATAATATTTCACCATCGTAGCTTTTAATTGTATTTACTGGTGCGATGTTTTCCCAATCCCATTTAATGCCATAGGCATCAGCGAATTTATCCGTACCAGCTTTTTGCATCGCCTCCCTAGTTGTTTGACTTAAGTTAAATACATCGGAGAATAAATCAATAATAAAAGAGACCCGTGAATAGGATCCAATCAATACTATTTTTGGCGCCTTAACTTCATAACT
>CALISP010000080.1 GCA_938041705.1 uncultured Cocleimonas sp.
TGATTTCGTGTTGTGATTAACAGCCCATCTTCACCGCCATAAGTTGACCAAGATATAGCGAAGTAATAAACCATTTGAGCAAAGGCGAGAGTGATCATTATGAAATAGACCCCCGTGGTGCGCAGTGAAATAACACCAATGAAAAAGGCTAATACAGCACTGAGAACAATTGCGATCAACCAGAGTAATAACATTTCATTACTGCCTTGAAGGCCGAAAGCAAATTCACTGTTTTCACTGTAATGTAATGCACCTATCCCGGCGATATAACCGCCTAAGCCAAAGAAAGCTGCATGACCCAAACTGACCATGCCACCATATCCTAAGGCTATATTTAAACCTACTCCTGCAAGCGCAAATACTGTGACTCGACTGATTAGATTGACGTAATAGCCTTGGTCTAAAAAATAAGCGGTGATAGCAGATAGGAGCAGTAGTATAAGAATACTACTGTTAATGAGCGTCTCACGATGCATTTTAGTCTTGTTGATTTTATCAGTCATGAATCGAAAACAAACCTTGTGGTCGAACCGCTAAAATTAACGCCATTAATATATAAACTAAAACTGAAGCTAAGGATGCACTGAGAGTCGCGACGTCATCGTTGTTTATAAATAAAGATAGAATGTTAGGCAAAAATACGCGACCTAAAGTATCTACCAGACCAACGAGAATGGATGCAACTAAAGCTCCTTTGACTGAACCTATACCTCCGATGACAATAACAACTAAGGCTAAGATCAAAACTGGTTCACCCATGCCAACTTCAACAGAATATAAGGTGCTGACTAAAGCTCCTGCAAGTCCAGCTAACGCTGCGCCTAAAGCGAACACTAAAGTATAAATCGTACGAATATCGACGCCTAAAGCAGCGATCATTTCTCGGTCAGATTCACCTGCACGAATTCTCATGCCTAAACGTGTTTTTGTAATCAGCAGATAAAGCCCAAATGCGATAAGCAAACCGATGATGATAATGAGTAATCGATAAATGGGGTAAGAGCCACCACCGAATAAGGGTATTGAACCCGATAACCATGGTGGAATGCTGAGATATAATGGTGATGGGCCAAAAATCCAGCTAGTGCCTTCTGAAATAATTAAGATAAGTGCAAAGGTTGCGAGTACTTGATCTAGGTGATCTCGTTTATATAAACGACGAATAACGAGGACTTCAATAATCAGTCCAGCAATCGCAGCACCACAGAAGCCCGCAAGTAAACCCAAGATGAAAGAGTCCGTGAGCCCTGTAATCCAAGCACAGCAGAATGCTCCAATCATGTATAAAGAACCATGCGCAAGGTTAATTAAACCCATGACGCCAAACACCAGCGTCAATCCGGCTGACATTAAAAACAATGTCATACCGAGTTGTAAGCCGTTTAAAAGTTGTTCAAGAAATAGGGCTGCTGTCATGGTTTGTAGATTATGTTTATGTATTTATATTGAAATATTTATATGGAAAAAGTTATTAAAAAAAACACCCCCCCACTTTTAAGGTGTTTTGCCATTTAAACAAGCAGAAACATGCTAAAAGTGGGGGGGTGTCTTTTATTTACTAATTAATATTAATTACTGTATTCGTACAAATTACATCGTACATTGCATACTATTACAACAAACGACAAACAATACTTCAGTGCAATACTACATTGCACAGTCTTTAGCATAAGCATCTTGATGATTTTCAAGACCTTTGCTAATAATTTTATTAGTAAAGATGTCGCCTTCTTTAATGACTTCACGTACGTAAATATCTTGAATAGGGAAGTTGTTGTTACCAAATTTAAAGTCACCACGTGGCGAAGCAAAATCAGCCGCTTTTAGCGCAGCGCGGAATGCATCTTTATCACTTGCAGGTGCCTTTTTAAGTGCAGATAAAATCAAGTTAGCGGCATCGTATCCTTGGCTAGCATACAACGAAGGTAGACGGCTGTATTCCTTCTGATATGCAGCAACAAAAGTTTTATTTGCTTCGTTGTCTAAGTCTTTATTCCATTGCGATGAGTTTTTCACACCCAATGCCGCAGCGCCAACTGCTTGCAAGATACCTTGATCGAATGAAAACGCAGGTCCCATCACTGGAATAGTAGAGCCAGACTGAGAATATTGCTTCATGAAGGCTATGCCCATGCCACCAGGAAGAAAGAAGAATACTGAATCAGCACCAGATGCTTTAATTTTAGAAATCTCAACCGCATAGTCTTTTTGACCTAGTTTGGTATAAACCTCACCTGCTACTTTACCTTTATAAAAACGTTTGTAGCCAGTTAGAGCATCTTTTCCCGCTGGATAGTTTGGTGCAAGAATGTAAGTACTTTTATGTCCTGCACTGTTGGCGTAGTTGCCCATTGCTTCGTGTAAATTATCATTCTGCCATGCAACGTTGAATGAATTCTTATGACAGCCTTTACCCGCTAATGCAGAAGGTCCAGCATTTGGACTGATGTAAATCACATCTTTTTTAACGGCGGATGGAATAACAGCCATCGCAAGATTAGAGAAGATAATACCAGTAAGAATATCAACTTTGTCCTTTTGGATAAACTTATCAGCTATTTGTACTGCTTTAGCAGGTTTACGACCGTCATCTTCAATTAATAACTCAACGTCTTTATTGTCAGACATTTTTAATGCTAGTTGAAAGCCATCACGAACATCTTTGCCAAGACTTGAACCGCCACCTGATAAGGTTGTGATCATGCCGATCTTGGTGATATCAGCAGCAACGCTGGCGCTGAATGAAATGAGCAATGCACTGATACTAGTGCTTAATAATACTTTTGAGGTTGAGAATACTTTCATTATATTTCCTGTGTTAATGGGTGTGTTTATTAGTATAGAAAAGATTTTTACCATAAGCATGTTTATATCAGTGATTTTAAAATAAAAAATAAGCTAACTTAACCTTTATTGAGAAAAGCAATATTAGCCCTAAACACTTAGTTATTTCTAGGTAACCCCATAAAAGTAAGGGGGTATTATTATTCAAATGTATTTGTTTGAGTAATACAGAATTGGACTTATATTACATTAATCAAACTAAATAAATTATCCAAACTTATTTATGAAAAAAGCAGGTTCAAATTTCCGACGATTCATTGCGGTAATAGTGTTATTGATAACGCTATTGTTACTGTTATTCATCTTCTCTGCGACACAAAGTGCTATAGACGTATGGGAGCGTTTACAAGAATTGCCGACGGCTCTGTTTTATACTTACATAGCTTTAATAGGTGCTGTTGTTTTATTTAGTATTTGGTTGATTTACAGCCTTTTAAAACCTTCTAAATTAGGCTTAGAGTCTTCACTTGAAAATGTCTCTGAAGATTCAATTTTAGATGAGCTTGATCATGCAGAAACAGTAGGCGTTAATACTGTTGAGCTTAGACGTGAAATTGAACATTTAAAGGAACGTAAAGAAACCGGAAAAATATTTGTCGCGTTGTTTGGTGATGTAAGCACTGGTAAGTCATCAATCATTAATGCTTTATTGCCTGATGAAAGAACCAATAAGGCGACTTTAGAAATTAATGTTCGTGGAGGTTCAACACAAAATATAAATCAATATACATGGAAAAGTTCCTCTGGGGATGAGTTAGTTCTGACTGATTTGCCTGGAAGAAATGAAGCTGATGGTGAGCTTGATGAAATGTCTAAGCAAGAAGCCGTTAGAGCCCAATTAGTTGTTTATGTAACTGACTCTGATTTATCACGTAGTCAATATCATGATATTCAACAATTGCAGAGCTTTGGTAAGCCAATGGTTGTTGCTTTGAATAAAAGTGATCGTTTCAATGATGAAGAAAAGTCATTACTCGCTGAACGCTTCCAACAACAATTTCATGCTGAGACTAAAGATAGCAAACACAATATCAACTTAGTATTTGTACAATCAGGTGGTGATGAAGAGGTGATTAAATCCTTTCCTGATGGTCGTGAAGAGAAGCATATACGTCAACGTAAAGCTGATGTGTCAGCCCTTGCATATGCTGTTCAAGATGAAATAGATAAGCAAAGTGATGTCTTAGAATCTCTTCGTGACGTAAGTGTATTCGTTTTGGTGAAACAGCAGTTAGATATTGCTAAACAAGATTTTCGAAATGATGAAGCTGAAAAACTTATTAAAAGTTCTACAAGAAAAGCCGTCATTGGTGCTTTAGCTGCTGTGAGTCCCGGATCTGATTTAGTGATTCAGGGAGTTCTAGGTACTCAAATGATTAAAGGTTTGTGTGCCTTGTATGATGTTCCTGTTCGTCAGTTGGATATCGATAATTTATTAGATTTCAGCACAGGTCAAATGAAAAAGAGCGTACCTTTATTGCTTGCTGTGGCTGGTAACGGTATGAAGGCCTTCCCTGGCATTGGAACCATTACAGGTGGTGTTACACATGCAATCGCCTATGGTTTGATATTTGATTCATTAGGTCGTGCCGTAAATAAAACCTTACAACAACGCGGCAAGTTAAAGCCTGCGCCTGCAGCAATTACCTTCAAGGAGATGTTGAGTGAAGATCTGGAATCACGTGCAAAGTTATTTGCCAAGCTGGTTTTCGACAAGCAATCAAAGTGACGAGCTAGATCAATCAGGTAATGATAAGTCTGGAAATAAACAATCCCCTGATCTTTTATCCGATAAGGGTTCTGCCAATATTGATCTAGCCAAAGAAAGTCTGAGTAAGTTACTTGAAGATACTCGCGTGCCTGATTCTGTGCGTGAAGTACTGAGTGTTGAATATCAACAATTACAAAAAATGCTAAATAAACTTGAACAAGGCCATTTGCACATTGCAGTATTTGGGCGAGTCAGTGTGGGTAAATCATCCGTATTGAATGCATTGCTAGGTAAAGATGTATTCAGCGTTAGTATTCTGCATGGTGAGACTAAAACAGAGAATATCGAAGAATGGCAAGAGGTTGATGTAGGAGGTGTTTACTTAATTGATACACCTGGTATCAACGAGGTTAATGGTGATGAAAGAGAGAAACTGGCTCATGAGGTTGCTAATCGTTCAGATTTGTTATTGTTTGTTGTTGATAGTGATTTAACAGAAGTCGAGTTATCAGCACTTAAAACAGTATCAGAAACTCAACGTCCAATCATTTTAGTAGTGAATAAATCTGACCAATATAACGAAAAAGAAATCACAGAGTTACGTTCTATTATTCAAGACAGAGTGTCGGGGATAATTTCTGAAAATAACATAGTGTTTAGTGCTGCTCTTCCGTCACAACAAATTGTAATTAAAGTTGATGAAGAAGGTAATGAAACTGAAAGTGTTCGACAGCGACCTACAGATGTAGAGCAATTAAGAACTCGCGTGTGGGAAGTCGTTGAAGCAGAAGGCAAAACTTTGTCGGCACTAAATGCATCCTTATTTGCAGGAAATATTAGTGAACAATTAGGTGAGAAGTTATTAGCTGCACGCAAGGATTTGGGCGCTGAGACTATTCATATGTATTGTGTGGGCAAAGGTGTCGCTGTCGCTTTAAATCCGATACCGGTAGCTGATTTACTTGCTGCCGCTGCTATAGATGTGAGTTTAGTGATTCATTTGTCCAAAATTTATGGTTTGCCGATGAGTAAATCCGAAGCTGGTGAGTTAATCAAAACTATCGCAACTCAAATGTTGGTTCTTTATGCAACGTTTTGGGCAATTCATTTAGCATCATCTGCTTTAAAAATAGGTACAGCTGGTTTTTCAACTGTGGTTACTGGTTTAGCTCAAGGTGCTGTTGCTTGGTACAGTACATTAGTGGTTGGTAAAGTAGCTGAGGACTACTTAGCTAAAGGTAAATCGTGGGGTGATACCGGGCCTAAGTTAGTGGTACAAAATATTCTTGATAGTTTGGACCGTGACTCGATAATGAGTGATGCTAAAGAAGAAATTGTTGAATATTTAAAGGTATCTAAAAAAACTTCTTAGCCGTTACAGCAAAGCTATTTTAAAGATATAAAGAAACCCTTTTGTAAAACATAGCAAAAGTAGGGGGGTGCCTTGTATACGAAAGATAATTGCCTGAACTAGCGAAACTACATTCCTAATCATAATAGAAATGTAGTTCGAATCTTTAATACAATAGTAAGTTTTTACTTCAGTGCTTAACTTAGTATTAGTTTCACTAAACTCAATAGTTATGAGTTCTTGTTATTTGAATAAGTATAATATTCTAAATTATAATCAGGATTATTCTCTGGTCCTACTCGCGTTAAAACAGTTCCAAGCATATTTGCATTAGCTCTTTCTAAACGCTTTAGGCTATCTAATAAGGCAGACTTTTTGGTTCTCCCTGCTTGAACAGTAATAATGGTGGCTTCAGCTAAATTAGCTAAAACTAGAGCATCTGCTAAACCTAAAACAGGTGGACCATCAATGATAATGTGGTCATATATATTCGCGTTAGATTCTATTAATTCAATCATTCTTGGTCCAGACAATAACTCAACTGGATCAGGAGGAATAGGCCCAGAAGTAATTACATCCAAACCTTGGATTTTACAGTTTTGGATTACTTCAGAATTAACTAACTCGGAGCTACTTAAGTAATGAGTAAGTCCTGGTTTAGCATCCTTACTGTTTTTGCCATTACCATTTAACTCAAGTAAATAATGCATGCTAGGACTACGTAAATCTGCATCAATCAATAATACTTTTTGATTTACTTGAGCATAAGCTGTAGCTAAATTTAGAGCTAGCGTGCTTTTTCCTTCACCTGCAACAGAGCTAGTAATGAAAGTCGTTTTTGGTGCACCGTTCTGTGTTGAAAAACGAAGACTCGTACGCAAGGATTTAATTGATTCCGCAAGCGTTGAATGAGGTTCTATTGCTGTTTGTAAAGCGAGTTTCTTAGGTCCTAATTTCTTTATATTAGGTAATTGCGCTAGTACCGTTAAACCGGTTGTTTTTTCTAGAAGCTTTGTCGTTTTAACACTGTCATCCATAAACTCACGTATAAATGCAAACCCTAAACCTAATAAGCTTCCTAATATAAGACCAAAAGCTAAATTGGTTTTTAAACTTGGTTTGAATTTTTTGGTTGGAGTACTAGCTGCATCAATAATAGAAATGTTATTGGTAGAGACATTGCTTGCAATATTAACAGCCATCAATTGCTCTAGTTGCTGATTGTAAGCGATTTGATTAATTTCTACTTCACGTAATAACCGTTCGTATGAGGTGTTTTTAGATTGTACGTTTAAAGCACCTTCGCGTAATTTAACAAGTTGAGAGCGTAGTATTTTCTCTTTTTGTTGGGCTTCTAATAAACGGTTTCTTAAAGAAGATTTTAAAGTCTCTGTTTCAGCATCAATTTGCTTAAGCACTTCATCGATCTGTTTTCTAAGACGTTTTGGTGTGCGAGTCGTTCTGTTTTTGAAAGACTGATATTGAGTTTCTAATCTTGATGCAGCCTTCTTTAACGATTGAATGTAAGGATCGTTATTAATTGAAGACGGGGTATTATCAGGGTTATTTAAATATGACGAATAAGCAGACTCAGCTTCAATTCTCTCTTTTTCAGCTACTAGAAGTTCTTCGGCTTGTTTCTTTAGTTTAAAACTACTTGCAGATTGGCCATCAACATCTTGAACGATGTTGTTAGTTTTAGCGTATTCATTTAAACGACTTTCTGCATCATCCAAACTCTTTTTAGTAACTTCAATATTTTCACTTACATATTTTTTATAGCTTGAAGCTGCTTCAAAGCGTCTTTCTAGATTTTGCTCTAGAAAGGTATTTGCAATTGAATTAGCAACATCTGAAGCGAGTTTAGGGCTAGTAGAGTCATAGCTTATAGATAATAACTGTGAATTATTGATGGGCGTTACTGTGAGATTCTTTAAGAAAATCTCTTCAGTATCACTAAGACTTTGAGTAGTGGGTTGAGTACTTTCTGCTTTGAAGAGTTTTTTCAGGTTATAAACAAAGCCAGTTGTATCTTGTTTTTTATTTAAGTCGAGTCCTATGATGACACGGTTAGCTAACGTTTTAGTTTGTAATAGTTGGACTTGAGTTTCGAAAAAATCTCTATCACTACGCGAGGTCTCAGGGTTTAAAATCTGAACGCTTGGATTAGCCGCGTATCTTTCAACTTTAATTGTTGCGTGAGCTCTATAAACTGGCTTCATGAGGAGAGTCAGTAATAAGGCTAAAAGCATAGTTAGTAGCGCGATACCTATAATTAACTTTTTATATCTAGATATTACATTTAGGAATTCTTTAAGATCTAAACCTCTAGAATCGTCTAGCAACTCTTCTGGATAAAAGTCTGCGTTTGCGCGACTTAAGCTTTTGTTGTTAGTTGTCATGGGTAAGGTCTGCCTAGGATCTGAATTCATAATAAAGTGTTCATCATATTAACTCTGTTAGTATCAGTTATATCGTGTTTAGTTTCAAAATTGAACGGATAAAGTACAACTAAATAGAGATAAAGGAGGTCTAAACGGTGGCGTATTCTATCAACTGATGTTTTGATGAACAATACAAATTACAAAGTATGGACAGATGAGAATAATACTTAACTTATGCGAACCTTTTGTTGATTAGTTTTCGCATCGGTGTTTCTAGAAACTTGAAAGAAGCTATAGAAATGATAATTAGTAAAATAACAAAAATATAGAAGTG